>CAIVQM010000184.1 GCA_903908025.1 uncultured bacterium | reverse complement strand
GCTGTCGGGAAGAGCACCGCCCGTTCGACCCCGACGGCATCCATGCCGCTGAGCAAGGACTCCGTCAACACCCCATCGCGGATGGCGTCAGGCGCCCCGACCCAATCCATCCAAGGTCCTGGTTCGTGGAGTTGTGCGTCAACGATGTTCATCGCATCGGACGTCCACTAGGAGGATCCCTTCTCGCGAACAGCTATTCGCACGAATGGCTGTTCGTATCTCACCAGACGCCGCCACGGGTGTCAACCCTCAGGAAAGGTTGATTCGACACCGATCGTGGCCCGTGCGATCCACGGACCTCATGCGCTTGCCCCGACAAAACGCTCAGGCTCGAAGCAGTGGGCCAACCTCGTTGCCCGCTCGAACCAGCATTGCGTCGGCATCGGTCCCTTCGGCACACATGTTCAACAGCACATGCGTCGCACCGGCCTCGTAGAACTCGGTCAATCGCCCCGCGACCTGCTCGCTGCTGCCCGTGATGACGTGCCGGGCGATGGTGTCTTCCTCGATCTCGTAAAGCTTGGAGACGTAGGCCTTGGCCTCCCGAGCAGCCTTCGACTCGTCAAGATCGACGTAGACGAAGCACGACACCGCAATGCGCACGGCAGTCGTGCGACCGAAATCAGCGGCGCGCTGCGACAGCACCTCGGCGCTGGCGGTCAGTCGCTCGGCCGTCATGAGATAGGGCAGCCACACGTCGCCGTACTGTGCTGCTCGAGAAATGGCTCGTTCGCTGCGGCCGCCAACCCAGATGGGCGGCTGAGGCTGCTGGACCGGCTTGGGACGCATCAAATCAGAGGCAGCCGCAAAGACCGTTTCGCCATCGACATGCGGTACCGCTTCGCCCGTGAAGAGTTCCCGCATCGCCACGAGCGTTGCGTCAGTGCGACGTCCCCTCGAAGGCAGGTCGACACTGCTGACCTCAAACTCCGCCGGGACCTCGCCGCCGACGCCCACACCGAAGTCGAAGCGGCCGTCGGAGACCACGTCGAGCGACGAGACCAACTTGGCGGCCAGAGCGGGAGGGTAGAGCGGGAGGAGGGTGAGGGCAGAGAGAAGTCGAATGCGAGCCGTGACCGAAGATGCGGCCGCGAGTGCGATGAATGCGTTGAGCACGGGCCGGCGAAAGAGCACATGCTCGCCATAGGCAAGACGATCGAAACCAGCGGCTTCAGCCGCCTGTGCAAACCGGCCTGGTGAACTTTCGTAGGGAAGGAACACACCCAGGTCGCGACCGTCACTCACAGCATTCTCCTGTTCGTTCAACTATGTCGTGTGATCGCGAGGACGTTTGCGGCGGCGCCGAAATCACCAGGTGGAGCGGCACGCCGGTGAGCATAGATGAGGACACGCAGACCTTGATGCGGCCTTCCGACAAGTGACCGCGCTTCCTTCATTCGCCGATCGCCAAATCACGGCCCCCCGCGAACCTCGCGGCGCAGGATCTTCCCACTTGCCGTCTTCGGCAGCTCGACGAGGAATTCGATTGACCGGGGCCTCTTGTAGGCCGCCATCCGCTCCCGGCAGAAGTCGATGAGCTCCTCCGCGGATGCCTCAGCGCCCGGCCAGAGACTCACGAACGCCTTGACCGCCTCCCCCTGATAGTCATCGGGGATGCCCACAACCGCGACCTCGCGGACAGAAGGGTGCTGGTAGAGAACGTCTTCCACCTCACGCGGCCAGACTTTGTAACCGGACACGATGATCATGTCCTTCATGCGGTCGACGATGTAGAACCAGCCATCCGCATCGGTGAACCCGATGTCACCGGTATGCAGGCGTCCTGAGACAAGCGCCTGCTCCGTCTCAACCGGCCGCTGCCAGTAGCCGCGCATCACGCCCGGCCCGGAGATGACGATCTCACCAGATGTCCCCACGGCCGCTGGGCGTCCCGCCTCGTCGACGATCTCCGCAGTTGTGCCCGGAATGGGGACTCCGATCGACAGGGCACCGGAGTTCGGATCGACGCGCGGCTCGGCATCCAACGGGACAGCGTGGGACACCGAGGCCGTTTCGCTGAGGCCGTATGCGTTGCGGATGGTCGAGCCGGCCTTGTCCCTCCAGGCGTGCGCAGTCGATGCGGCGATAGGGGCGCCGCCACTGAAGACACGCTGAAACGCGTGGAGGTCGGTCTCCGTGAACGTCGGTGCGTTCATTAGCGCGATATACGCTGTGATGGAGGCGACCGAGTAGGTCGCGCGATGCGCCGACATCAGCCGCAGAGCCTCGACTGGCTCGAACCGAGAGGCGAGAACGAGCTGGCTCCCGGACGCGAGCGCAACGCCGAGGTTCACAGACAATCCCGTGACATGGAAGAACGGCGCCAGCCCCATCACAACGTCTGCTTCCGTGACACCTGCCCAGGTGGCGAAACTGCCAGCCGTATAGGCAAGGTTCCGCTGAAGGATCACGGCGCCCTTCGGCGGCCCGGTGGTCCCCGACGTGTAGATCAAGGCTGCGACGTCATCCGGCTCGCTGGGCGTGGCATCCCGGTAACGGTTGCGGTGGTCTTCGATGAGCGCGACCAAATCCGCCGCGCCGACCGGTGTCGGGTGCTTGGTCACCGTTTCGAGAGCCGGGGGCCGAGATCCCTGGAGGTAGTCGAGGACCGAGGTCGTGATCACCACAACGCTCGAGTCCGGCCCGAGCGCGGGCCGAACGACCGCCTCGTATAGATCGTCCTGCAGAACGATCGCCGACGGCTCACAGTCGCCCAGAACGACGGCCACTTCCCGTTCCTTGTACATGGGGTTGAGCGGCACGACAACCGCCCGGATCGACCAGGCGGCAATGGCGACAATGACGAATTGGGGGATGTTCTGCATCTGCACCGCGATGCGGTCACCTGGTCCGACTCCGCTGGCTGACAGGGCGAGGGCCAACGCGTCTACATCGGCACGAATCTCGTTCCCGGAGTATGCGGCCGTGAAGTAGTGCAGGAATGGTCGATCACCGCGTGCATCCAGGCCACCTAGGGCCAGCGCACTGATGGTTCCGCGCGACGTCACTTCTCAACACCCTTCACGAGGCGCGCCCACCAGTCGAACGCTGCAATGCCATCCAACTCAGGGACCTTTCTGAGGCGCCACCAATGCCGCCGTACCTAGTGAGGTAGGGGTTGGTGGACCATATGCCTGCCACTACGACCCGTCAAGGAAGCGCCTGACACGTCGAGACGTTGCTCCCGACGGGTCTGGACGCCTCGGCGCAGAGGGCCTGCCCCTGGCCCGGGCACCCGGCAACCGAAGTGACCGACACCCCAGCATCGCGAACGTGACTCTGCCCACATCCCCTGAATCACCTCACGATCCCTTGCCTCCCCGGCAAACTAATGGGTATTCTCCTGATGTTCCATCGGGTCCGCAAGCACGCGACGGAACGTGGCACAGGTGATCGGAGAGGCCTCCGGTATGGCTCCCGGGTAGACGAGTTCGGCGGCTTGACCAGTTCGGCGGCCCGTGTTGACCGGGCAGTCGCCACGACATCTACCTCACGAGAGGACCTCAATGTACGAATACCTGACCTACGAAGAGTTGGACGATGCTGCGGTGGTTCGCATCATGCTCAATCGGCCCAGAACGCGAAACGCACAGAACCGCGGTCTGCTGGTCGAACTGGGTAACGCTTTCGAGCGTGCCGAAGCGGATGATCGCGTGCGCGTCGTCATCCTGGGCGGTACGGGTCAGATGTTCTCTTCCGGGCATGACCTCGGCTCGACGGACGATATCCGGGAGCGTCAAGAAGGCCCCCAGCAGCACCCGACCATGCGAAGCCACGGCGGAAGCCGCCAGGGGACCGAGGCGAGGATGCTGCAGGAATGGCACTTCTTCTTCGACAACACTCGGCGTTGGCGCAACCTGCGAAAGATCACGATCGCTCAGGTTCATGGAACCGTCTTTGCGGCGGGGCTGATGTTGGCCTGGGCCTGCGACCTCATCGTTGCTGACGAGGAAACGACCTTTGCGGACGTCGTTGGCACACGCCTCGGCATGTGCGGCATCGAGTACTTCGGTCATCCATGGGAGTTTGGACCCCGCCGGGCGAAAGAACTGCTGCTCACCGGAGACTCGATGGAGGCCAAGGAAGCCTATGAGCTCGGCATGGTGAGCAAGATCTTTCCCGCAAGCGAATTGTCAGACAAGACCCTGGAGTTCGCACGCCGGATAGCCAAGATGCCAACCATGGCCGCGCTGCTGATCAAGGAATCGGTGAATCAGTCCGTTGACAACATGGGCTTCTCGAACGCTCTCAATGCATGCTTCTCGCTCCACCAACTCAATCACGCACACTGGGCCGAAGTGACTCGTGGCGAGTTCCATATGGGCACGCCGGAGTACGGTGTAGTCGATTGGCGAGAGGCCCCGCCAGTTCACCCGCGCATCAGTGATTCAGCATTGTGAGCACCTCGGCCAACTCGTTCCTTCCCAGTTTCGACCTGACGGGAAGGGTCGCGATTGTCACCGGCGCCTCGAGTGGGATTGGCGCTCGCTTTGGTCGGGTCTTGCACGCTGCTGGAGCTGACGTTGTTGCGGGCGCTCGCCGCCTGCCGAACCTCCAGTCGGTTGCCGAGGAGCTCGGAGATCGCTTCGTCCCGGTTCGATGCGACGTCACCAGTGATGCGGACTGCACGGCACTGGTCGACTCTGCGGTCGACAGATTCGGGCGGGTCGACATCCTCGTGAACTGCGCCGGGCTCGCCACCTCAGTGCCGGCGGAGAGCGAGTCCCCTGACGAGTTCCAACGCGTGGTGGACGTCAATCTCACCGGGACGTTCCGCGTAAGCCACATGGTCGCCCGCCACATGCTGGAAAGCGAGGGCGGCGGGACCATCATCAATGTCTCGTCCATCCTGGGCATTGTCGCCAGCGGGGTGATCCCTCAGGCCGGTTATGCAGCGAGCAAAGGCGCCGTCATCAGTCTGACAAGGGAACTCGGCGCGCAATGGGCTCGGCGGGGAATCCGGGTCAATGCACTTGCGCCCGGTTGGTTTCCCAGCGAGATGACAGACGAGCTGTTCAGCGACGAGCGATCCGTCAAGTGGATCCAGCGGTCAACGCCGATGGGCCGGGCCGGCATGGGCCATGAGCTGGACGGCGCCCTGCTCTTCCTGGCTAGTGACGCAAGTTCCTTTGTCACCGGGCAGGTATTGGTGGTTGATGGTGGGTGGACCGCTGTCTAGGCCTGTGTCGGTGATCGTTTGCAGGGGTAATCGTCTATGGGACGATTACCTCGAGAGAGGCAAGTTCCCAATTCACTGGGGTTAGCGGAGTCGGGAGCAAGATGCGTCGCACACTCTACGGCGAGGACCACGAGGCGTTCCGCAAGGTTGTACGCGAGTACGTCGAACGCGAGATCATGCCCAATCGCGAGAGATTCATCATGGACGGAGCAATCTCGCGTGAGGCATGGCTTGCGGCCGGGTCCCAGGGATTGCTTGGCCTGAGCGTTCCTGAGGAGTACGGCGGCGGCGGCACGACCGACTATCGCTTTAACGCGGTGTTCGACGAGGAACTCACGCGGCCGGGTCTTGCCTACTCGGCGGCCTTTGGCGTGCACACCCATGTGATGTCCAACTACCTGGTGCGCTTGGCCAACGACGAACAGCGGGAACGATGGCTCCCTGGTTTCTGCTCGGGCGACATCGTGACGGCCATTGCCATGACGGAGCCATCCGGGGGCTCGGACCTTGCGGCTCTCACTACACGCGCCACCCCCGACGGCGAGGATTGGATCCTCAGCGGCGCCAAGACCTTCATCACCAATGGGATCAGTGCTGATCTCGTCGTCGTCGCCGCCCGAACCCTTCCTGGTAGCCGGTCGAAGGGAATCACCCTGCTCGTGGTCGAGGCGGGCATGCCAGGTTTCGAGCGTGGCCGAAAGCTCGAGAAGGTCGGCCAACGCGAAGGAGACACGGCTGAACTCTTCTTTGAAGAGGTGCGCGTCCCCAAGGAGAACGTCCTCGGCGAGATCAACGCGGGATTCTCGTACATGATGAAGCACCTACCGACCGAGCGCTTGGCTTCAGCGGTCTGCAACCTCAGCCATGCGCGCTATGCGCTTGAAGGCACCATCGAGTACGCCCGCACCAGGACAGCATTCGGCCAGGCCATCGGCTCACACCAGCACAACCGCTTCCTGCTCGCGGACTTGATGACCAGTGTCGACGTGGCGCAGGCGTGGGTTGACTGCTGCGTGGAGTCTCACACCTTGGGAGAGCTGTCGACAGCAGATGCCTCGAAGGCGAAGCTGTTCACGTCGGAAGTGCAGTCTCGCGTGACTGATGCGTGTGTGCAGCTGTACGGCGGCTACGGGTACATGACTGAGTCAGAGGTGGCCCGAGCCTGGCAGGACGCACGAGTGACGCGGATCTGGGCTGGCACCAGTGAGATCATGAGGGAGGTCATCGGGCGCTCGCTGGGTCTCTAGGAGTCTTGCGATCGCTTAGCGATGCTGACGGGATCTCGACATCGCACTCGACGAGCTACAGCATGCTCGCCTGTTCCCTAAGCGCTGGACAACAATCTGACGAGTTCGCAGAAGTGGAGAAGGAAGATGGCCTATTCGGTCAGGCTCATGCATCATCCGAGCCTTCGTGTCCCCGACCTCGCCGAGGCAGAGGGGTTCTTCGCACGTGTATACAGCCGCCCGAGCGTTTCCCAGGCGACAATCTTGGGAGAGAAGGCACGACAGGGCGTGATCGATCCGAACTCCACGCGGCCCATGGACTACTGCACGTTCACACTGATCGCCGACGTGTACATGGATTCGTTGGATCCGAGCCGGTACGTCATCGACGGCCGGCAGATGTACGAGACGGTGACCGAGCCTCAGCTGATCGGTTTCGGCTGGGGAGTGGATGGTGATCTCGAGGAGCTCTACTTCGCTCTCGTCGAGCACGGCATCCGCAGCGATGATCAATATGGCCGCACCGGCACGCCTGATGCAGTTCCGATGGCTGCCTTCTCCGCTACTCCGCTCTTCTATACCACCGTCGACACCGCAGGACTCCGCTACCAGTTCATGCCGGCCAGCCGGATTGAGGGCTGGCACGCCAGCGATCCCCGTTGGGATCCCGGTTGGGTGGTCCCTCCCCCCAGCCCGACCGATCCACTGGGCATTGAGTTCTGCGCCTCCCACACCGTCGTGACGGCGAACCCCGAGCGGGCACACACCGTTCTCGTGGACATACTCGGCGGTCGACTCATCTGGGAGTCGGACATGAAGCTGTCCGGCACGCGAAGCATGTTCGTTTCGCTCGCTGACTCCGTCTTTGAGATTGCCGTGCCCGGAAACGGCGACAGCATCGCGAGACGAGACTTGGACAAGCGTGCCCCCTACGACGCGTATCACACGCTGACGTGGAAGGTATCCGACCTGGACCAGGCGGCCGAGCACCTCAGGCGCAGCGGAGTCCGCATCGTGGCTCGAGACGAGTCCACACTGATCGTGAACTCCACCGACGCGCTCGGCGTACCCTGGCGATTCACGGACTCCGCCATTCCCAACGACCCGCGCGTTCAGGACGGGGCAGCGGCCTCTTGAAGCCTGCTCGTGGTACCTGCTGTTACGAGTCGTGCAAGGGGGGCCTGGCACCGGAGGATCATCCCCCGCTAACGCCCATCGAGCCAGGATCTGCGTTCCCCAAGGGGCAGCGCCACGAACTCGGCCATCGCCTCCGTGGCCCCAGGCGCGACAGCAGCCCGGTACCACGCGTCGCGATCAACCCGTTGCGCAGCAGTCATCTCGAGATCACGGCCACCATAGATCGCCGTCTTCGCCATCGCTACAGCCACCGGGGGAAGTGCAGCCAACTCGGCGGCCAGCGTCAGTGCCGCCGACCTGCTATCAGCGGCGACCTCGTGGATCAGGCCGTGAGCAAGGGCCTCGTCGGGAGTCAGCAATCGCGCGCGCATCACCAAGTCAATCGTAGCGGCCGAGCCGAGGGTTCGGATCATCCGCTGGACGCCGCTGGCGCCTGGAATGATGCCCAGACGCACCTCGGGGAGCCCGATTCGGAAGTCGCCACGCTGAGCGATTCGGAAGTCGCACGCCAGCGCCAGTT
>CAIVQM010000183.1 GCA_903908025.1 uncultured bacterium | reverse complement strand
TGCCAGCGAATCCATGGCCCTGTCAAGCACGATGCGCGCAGTATGCGCAGGCGCCATCAGCCTGACGATTGCAGCAACCGCGGTACCCGCAGGCCTGCTCGCCGATCGCATCGGCCGACGACGCCTGCTGATGTGGTCATTCGTCGTGACCGGCTGTGCCAACCTGCTGATCGCTGTCGTGCCCCAGGCATGGTCCTACCTCGTCGGCCTGGTGCTCGCCGGCCTCGGGTACGGCGCGATGGGCACCAGCGCCTACGCGTACGTCAAGCGGATTGCCACCGGAAACTCGCTCGGTCGGGCACTGGGCATGCTCGGCGTGTACATCTCGGTCCTCACCTTCCTGGCCAACGTCGGCGGGAGTGCTCTCGCCAACGTGAACTGGCGCCTGCTCTTCGTCGTCCTTCCGATCATGTGCCTGGTGGCACTCGCCCTCACTCCACGGCTCCTGCCGGTCATGGAGACCATCCGCGGAGGGGCCGTCGACTGGCCGGGCATCGTCCTGCTCGCACTCTCGATCATGGGGCTCGTCGGCGGACTGGGCCGGATCAGCAGCCCCGGTGGCCAATCGCAGGGGTTCATCGCACTTGCGGCAAGCGGCCTGTGCTTCGCTGCCTGGCTCTTCGTGGAATCACGCGCCAGTTCACCACTCCTGCCCCTCGGCCTGTTGCGCACTCGCCTGTTCGTGGCAGCAATGATCGTCGGCCTGCTCATGAACGCCGTCATGGGCGCGGCCGTCCTCGGACTGAGTGATCTGCTCCAGTACGCCCAGCAGGACGATGTCTCCATCGCCGCGATGCTGTTGCAGCCGTTCTTCGTCATCGGCTCCATCGGCGGCGCGATCGCAGGGCGGTTCCTCAGCCGCAGTCGCCCTCCCTACCTCGTCGCCGGTATCGGTGCCGCCATCTCCGCGGTGGGCTTCCTCTGGCTGGCCACCACCCATCTCGGCACGCCCTACGCGCTGGTCCTGCCCGGAATGCTGATCGCGGGCATGGGGCTGGCGGCCACGCTCACCGCACAGGCTCAGGTCTTCGTGCAGGCAGCGACCGGTGATCACTACGGCCCACTCACTTCTCTCAAGACGACCGTCAGCCAGATCGGCAGCGGCCTCGGCATGGTCCTGAGCGTCGTTGCCCTGCAGCTCCTGACGGACAACGGGCTGAGCCGGCAACTCACCGCGAACGGCATACCCGCTTCGGAACTCGGCACCGCTCAGCAAGTGATGCAGTCGTTCATCGAATCCGGGCAGCCACCCCGAGTAGCCGACGCCACCGCTCTGCTCCATGCTTCCGCGGAATCGTTCAGTGGCGCCGACGACCTGCTTATGCTCGGCTCGGCCGTCGCGTGTGCCCTCACCGCCGTCATCGCGTGGTTCTGGCTGCGTCAGCCTGCTGCCGCTGAGGGGTCCGCCAGCACGGCGAGGTAGGACGCGACCTCGTCGACGGGTCGGGCCATTGCCAGCAGCCGGCCGGACGCATCGACGATGGCCACCGGTCCCTCGACGTCCGGGCCGGCCCAGGCGATGCGCTGGCCGAGGGTCACCGCCCGTGCCTCCGTGTCGCCGACCGACCAGGTGGGGAAGCAGCGCTGCGCCGTATCGGCCAGGCTGATCAGCGACGCTTCACCGATCACGTCCAGGGGCACCGCCTCGGCCAACGCGAACGGACCCACGCGAGTGCGGCGCAAGTCCGTCAGGTGTCCCCCGACGCCGAGCGCTGCTCCGGCATCACGCGCAATGGCCCGTACATAGGTGCCCGTGCTGCATTCGACTTCTGCTTCGACATCCACATGCGTCTCGGCCCACTGGACAGACAGCACCTCGATACGGGAGATCGTCACCGTGCGGGCGGGCAGTTCAACATCCTCACCAGCTCGGACGCGGTCGTATGCACGTCGGCCATTGACCTTGATCGCACTCACGGCGCTGGGGCGCTGCTGAATCGTGCCAACCAGCGTGCCGAGCACTGCGCGGATGGCGGCCTCGTCAAGAGCGGCTACCTGCTCGGGCAGAGCCTGCGCCGTGACCTCTCCTTCGCGGTCGTCAGTGACCGTTGACGACCCGAAACGCATGGTGGTCAGGTATTCCTTGTCATCCAAGGTGAGCAGACCCAGCAGTCGGGTCGCGCGCTCGATACCGATGACGAGTACGCCGGTCGCCATGGGGTCCAGCGTGCCGGCATGACCGACCTTGCGGGTCCCGATGATCCGCCGCACACGGCCGACGACGTCATGGGACGTCATGCCCGTCGGCTTGTCGACGACCAGGATGCCGGATGGGGTCACGCGTCGTCCGAGGCCTCGTCGTCATCGGGATGCCGGTAGGGGTCGGCCTCACCTGCGTACGTGGCGCCGGCTGCCTGCTTGTGCACTGCGGCGTCGGCCTCAGCCGCCACCTTCAGCAGTTCCTCGAGGTGGGCGGCCGTCTCGGGAATGGCGTCCGGGAAGAACTCGAGGCTCGGAGTGAACTTCACTCCAGTCTGCTTGCCGACCTCGGAGCGCAGCACGCCCTTGGCCGACTCCAGCGCCGCCGCGGTGGATGCGCGCGCCTCGTCGTCGCCGTAGACGGTGTAGAACACCGACGCCTCGCGGATGTCGGGGCTGACGCGAACATCGGTGACCGTGATGAAGCCCAGGCGCGGATCCTTGATCCGCTTCTCCAGGGTCTCGGCGACGATCACCTTGATGCGGTCGGCCATCTTGCGCTGGCGTGCCTCGCTGGTCATGACCCGGCTCCGTTCCTCCCGCGGGTGCGGGACAAGTGGCGAGAAATGGGCCTCCCTGGCCCGATCCTGGCCGTTTGTCCCGCGTTGCGGGAGAAACGGCCAGGGGGGTTGGTCAGGGCTTGCGCGGAATCTCCCGCATTTCGAACGTCTCGATCACGTCGTCGACCTTCACGTCCTGGAAGTTGCCCAGGTTGATGCCGCACTCGTAACCGTCGCGCACCTCGGTGACATCGTCCTTGAAGCGACGAAGGCCGGCGATGCCGATGTTGTCTGCGACGACCGCACCATCGCGGATGAGGCGCGCCTTGCTGTTGCGGCGGATCTCGCCGGACTGCACGAGGCAGCCAGCGATCGTGCCGAACTTGCTCGACTTGAACACCTCGCGCACCTGAGCGGTACCGAGCTGCACCTCTTCGTAGATCGGCTTGAGCATGCCGCGCAGGGCTGCCTCGACCTCTTCGATCGCGTTGTAGATGACGCTGTAGAAGCGGACGTCGACGCCCTCCTCTGTCGCCAGCTCGGCAACCTTGCCCTCGGGCCGCACGTTGAAGCCGATGATGACGGCCTTCGACGCGCTCGCGAGCGTGACGTCGTTCTTGTTGATCGCGCCGACACCGCGGTGGATGACCCGCAGGTTGACCTCGTCGCCCATGTCGATCTTGAGCAGGGCGTCCTCGAGTGCCTCGACGGAGCCGGACACGTCGCCCTTGATGATGAGCGTGAGCTCCGCGACCTCGCCCTTCTCCAGCGACTCGAGGAAGTCCTCAAGTGAACGCTTGACGCGGTTCTTCGCCAGCAGCGCATTGCGCTCCCGGGCCTGCCGTGTCTGGGCGATCTGCCGTGCCACGCGGTCCTCGGAGACGACCATGAAGCTGTCGCCCGCGCCGGGGACCGATGTGAGACCGAGCACCTGGACCGGCATCGACGGCAGCGCCACCTCAACCGGGTTGCCCTCGTCGTCGAGCATCGCCCGCACGCGCCCGAAGGCATCGCCGGCAACGATCGAGTCGCCGGCGCGCAGCGTGCCGCGCTGGACGAGCACCGTGGCCACCGGACCGCGACCGCGGTCGAGGTGCGCCTCGATGGCCACACCCTCCGCGGACTGGTTCGGATTGGCCCGCAGGTCGAGTGCGGCGTCTGCGGTGAGCAGGACCGCCTCGAGCAGCGTCTCGATACCGGTGCCCTGCTTGGCCGACACGTCGACGAACATCGTGTCGCCGCCGAACTCCTCGGCGACCAGGCCGTACTCGGTCAGCTGGGCGCGAACCTTCATCGGATCGGCGCCCTCCTTGTCGACCTTGTTGACGGCCACGACGATCGGGACACCGGCCGCCTGCGCATGGTTCAGCGCCTCGATGGTCTGCGGCTTCACGCCGTCGTCCGCCGCCACCACGAGGATCGAGATGTCGGTGACCTGTGCGCCACGGGCACGCATGGCCGTGAAGGCCTCGTGACCGGGTGTATCGATGAAGGTGATCTTGCGCTCGGTGCCATCAGCGGTGACCGTGGCCACCTGGTAGGCGCCGATGTGCTGCGTGATGCCACCAGCCTCGCCACCAACCACGTTGGTCTTGCGGATGGCATCCAGCAGGCGGGTCTTGCCGTGGTCGACGTGACCCATGACTGTGACGACCGGCGGACGGATCTCGAGATCGTCCTCGCCGCCCTCGTTCTCGCCGAACTCGAGGTGGTAGGACTCGAGCAGCTCGCGGTCCTCGTCCTCCGGCGATACGACCTCGACGTCGTAGTTCAGCTCGGTACCGAGCAGGCGCAACGTGTCGTCGTCGATCGACTGGGTCGCGGTGACCATCTCACCGAGACCGATCAGCACCTTGACCAGATCGGCCGGCATCGCGTCGATCTTCTCGGCGAAGTCGGTCAGGCTCGCGCCGCGCGGCAGTCGGACGGCCTCGCCCTGGCCGCGCTTGATCCGGACACCGTCCATGATCGGCGCCTGCATGTTGTCGAACTCCTGGCGCTTGGCCCGCTTGGACTTGCGACCACGGGAGGGACGGCCACCGGGACGGCCGAAGGCGCCCGCCGTCGTGCCACGGCCACCGGGGCCACCGGGGCGGCCGGGGAAGCCACCCGGAGCACCGGCACCACCCGGACGACCGGGAGCACCTGCACCAGCGGCACCCGGACCACCGGGGCCACGCCCTGCGTAGCCCGCACCAGCACCACCGGGACCGCCCGGACCGCGACCGGCGAAGCCGGGACGCGCGCCACCGGGGCCACCGGGACCACCCGGACCACGACTCGGGCCACCGGGACCAGCCGGACGACCCGGCGCACCGGCCGGCCGCGCAGGCCGGGGCGGCATCGTGCCGGGGTTGGGACGGGGGGCACCCGGCACGGACGGTGCGGGCCGGCCCATGCCGGTACCCGTGCCGTAGGGGTTGTTGCCCGGGCGCGGACCGACGGGGCGGCCCATGCCGGTGCCGGTGCCGAACGGGTTGTTGCCCGGGCGCGGACCAGCCGGGCGCGGGGCAGCGGGCGTGCCATCGGAGCCCTCGGCAGCAGGGGCTGACTCGGGGGCAGCCGGGGCAGCGGGGGCGTCGCCAAGGTCTGGCGCGCTCACGGCAGCAGCGGGGGCCACCGGCTCGGCGACGACCGGCTCGGCAGCGATGGGTGCGACGACCGAGGCGGCCACCGGCTCGGCAGCGGCTGGCACGTCGACGACCGCAGGTGCGTCGGCCACCTCCGGCGCAGGCGCAGCGGCAGCGGACTTCTTGGCGGGCGCCTTCTTGGCAGGCACGGGGGCGTCAACGGGCGCAGCGGCCGGCATTGCCTCCCGCAGCTTGCGCACGACGGGTGCCTCGACCGTGGACGACGCAGACTTTACGAACTCACCGAGTTCCTGCAGCTTTGCAAGGACATCCTTGCTGGAAACCCCGAGCTCCTTCGCGAGCTCATGGACCCGAACCTTCGACACGACTCTCCTGTCTTGGTCCGGGCGGGATGCTCCGGACCGTCAGTGCAAGCGATACACGTTCATGCTCGCGTGCTCATGGGGTGTTCATCCTCGAACTCCCGATCCGCTCGTCCCGGTGACGGTCACCGGCTGCGTCGGCGCGGGCGGTTGCCCGTGCCGGTCACTGCTGTGTCGTGCTGATCACGTCCTGCACGGCCGCCAGATCCAGCGGGCCGGGCAACCGAAGCGCTCGGGGAAGTGCCCGTTGCCGCTCAGCGCGGTCGAGACACTGCTGGGTCGGGTGCAGGTGTGCTCCACGGCCCGGCAGCCGACGATCGAGGTCCGGGACAACTGCCCCGGCGATCGCGACTACCCGAATCAGGTCGGACGCGGCAGCACGCTCGCGGCACCCGACGCACATGCGACGAGGCCCAGATGTGCTGCCTGCCGCTGAGTGTACCGCGCCCGTCACCGTGCTCAGTCCGCAGTGGGCTCGTGTCGCCGGGCCTCGGGCGACGCCTGGTCGACCAACGGGACGGCATCGGAGCGGATGTCGATGCGCCAGCCGGTCAGCCGGGCCGCCAGCCGGGCGTTCTGGCCCTCACGACCGATCGCCAGCGACAGCTGGTAGTCCGGCACCGTGACCCGGGCGGCCCGCGCGACCGGATCCACGATCACGACACTGGTGACCCGGGCCGGTGAGAGGGCATGGGCGATCATCTCGGCGGGGTCCTCGCTGCTGTCGACGATGTCGATCTTCTCGCCGTTCAGCTCGGACATGACCTGCCGCACCCGCTGGCCCAGCGGCCCGATGCAGGCGCCCTTCGCGTTGACGCCGGGGACGGTCGACTTCACGGCGATCTTGGTCCGGTGGCCGGCCTCGCGGGCGATCGCCGTGATCTGAACGGTGCCGTCCGCGATCTCCGGGACCTCGAGGGCGAACAGCTGCTTCACGAGGGTGGGATGGGTCCGGGAGATGGTGACCTGCGGACCCTTGAAGCCCTTTCGCACGCCGGTGACGATGCACTTGAGGCGGGTCCCGTGCGGGTAGGCCTCCCCGGGCGACTGCTCCTCCGGCGGCAGGTTGGCCTCGACCTTGCCGAGGTCGACCCGCACCATCCGGGGGTTCGTGGACTGCTGCACGACGCCTGACACCAGATCACCCTCACGGCCGGTGAACTCGCTCAGGGTGACGTCGCCCTCGGCTTCGCGGAGCCGGGCAAGCAGCACCTGCTTGGCGGTCGTGGCCGCAATGCGCCCGAATCCGCCCGGCGTGTCCTCGTACTCGCGGACGATCACGCCGTCCTCGTCGGTCTCGGCTGCCCACACGGTGACGTGCCCGGTCTTCCGGTCGAGGGTGACCCGCGCCTTCGGCACGGAGCCCTCGGTGCGGTGGTACGCCACGAGCAGGGCCTGCTCGATCGTCTCCACAACGAGCTCGAGGGAGAGATCCTTCTCCCGAACGAGGGACTTCAGTGCGCTGACGTCGATATCCATGTGGCTACTCCTGCCCGTCGTCGTCGACGGCTTCTTCTTCGGGTTCCTCGGCGGAGGCGTCCTCCTCGACGACCAGTGCTGCGGCATCGGCGCGGTTGAACTCCACCTGCACGACGGCCCGCTGGACGTCGGCGCGGGCGATCGTGCGATCGCCGGAGTCGGTCGAGAGCACGACGCTGTCATCGTCCGGCACGCTCGTGACGCGCCCGACCACCGTGCTTCCGTCGGCCAACGTGGCCTCGACCAGGCGGGTGAGCGCCCGACGCCAGTGCCGGGTCTCGGTGAGGGGGCGGTCGACACCCGGTGAGGTCACCTCCAGCACGAAGGGGCCGGGCAGCTCGTCGGCGAGGGGCGGCTCGTCCAGCAGCTCGGATGCCCGTCGGCTGACGGCAGCGATCAGGTCGAGATCCAGGCCACCGTCGCGGTCGACGATGATGCGGACGATGTGGCGGCGGCCAGCCTTCTGCACGTCGACGGTCTCCACGTCGACCCCGAGTTCTCCGAGCGGCTCTGTCAGGCCAGCCTTCAGTGTCTCGCCCAGTGCGGCCATGTCGTCGGACTCCTGTTGTGGTGGATCAGTTGTGGGTCGTGCCGTGCTCCCAGCACTGTACCGAGTACATGCCATCCTTGGCACATGCCGGATGCCACCGCGATCGCGATCACGCGTCGCCAGGGCCTGCTGGCACTCGCCCTGATCGGGCCCGTCGGAGTGCTGGCCGCCTGCAGCAGTTCAGCGGAACCGGTCCCAGGAGAGTCGTCCGCCCCGACGGCGCTCGCACCGGCTGATGCCAGTGCCCAGCAGGAGACCGAACTGATGGCGCTGTACGACGCGGTGCTCGCGGCCTTCCCCACGCTCGCCGCCGAGACCGTCGTCGTCCTCACCGCCTTACGCGACCAGCATGCCCAGCACCGCGAAGCGCTCGGTGGCTCGGCCAACGCGGCCGCCGAGGTGACGGCGCCGGCGGACATCACGGCGGCACTCGCGGCTCTGGTCTCGGCCGAGCATGTCGCGTCACGCGACCGGATCCGGGCCTGCGTCGACTCCCCCGATCCCGAGACGGCCCGCCTGCTCGCCCTCATCGGAGCCTCCGAAGCCGCTCACGTTCCGGCCCTGAGGGACCTGCGCACATGACCCCCGTGGAGGCCTGGACCGCCGTCGTCACCGGCGAGGATGCCGCGATCTACGCGTACTCCATCGCCGGAGCACAGGTGCCGACCGGACCGCGCCAGCGTGCCGTGGCCGGACTCACCGCCCATCGGTCGAACCGCTCCCGCGCCGCGGCCCTGATCACCGAGCTCGGCGGCACCCCGCCGCCCGGTGCCGCCGGCTACGTCCTGCCCGCCGACATCGCCACCGCGAAGGTCGCCCGCGCCACGATGGCAGCCGTCGACAACGCGCTGGTCGCGATCTACGCCGATGCAGCTGCGGCCGCCGACGCCGACGTACGCCGCTGGGCCGCGCGCACCGCTGCCGAGTACGCCGTGCGG
>CAIVQM010000182.1 GCA_903908025.1 uncultured bacterium | reverse complement strand
TCGCACTCGACATGAGCGAGTTCTCCGAGCGCCACACGGCCTCACGGCTGTTCGGCTCGCCGCCCGGATACGTCGGCTACGAAGAGGGCGGTCAGCTCACCGAGAAGGTGCGGCGCAAGCCGTTCTCCGTCGTGCTGTTCGACGAGGTTGAGAAGGCCCACCCCGATATCTTCAACTCCCTGCTTCAGGTTCTGGAGGAGGGCCGGCTGACCGATGCGCAGGGCCGCGTCGTCGACTTCAAGAACACCGTCATCATCATGACGACCAACCTCGGCAGCCGCGATGTCTCCAAGGGCCAGACCCTGGGCTTCGCACCCGAGAACGACGACGAGAGCGCCTACGAGCGGATGAAGGCGAAGGTGCAGCAGGAGCTCAAGCAGCACTTCCGTCCGGAGTTCCTCAACCGCATCGACGATGTCATCGTCTTCCACCAGCTCACCGAGTCCGAGATCGTCACCATCGTCGACCTGATGATCGCCAATCTCGAGAAGCGCCTCGAGGAGCAGGACATGGCCATCGAGCTCACGCCGGCTGCGAAGGCGCTGCTCGCCCATCGTGGCTATGACAGCTCGCTCGGGGCACGCCCGCTGCGTCGCACGATCCAGCGCGACATCGAGGATCCGCTGAGCGAGAAGATGCTGTTCGGCGATATGAAGCCGGGCTCCATCGTTCTCGTTGATGTCGCGACGGATGATGGCGAGGAGCCGTTCACCTTCGTGGCGATGCCCAAGGCCGAACTCCCCGACGTGCCGCCGATCGAGACGGTGGACTCCGCCGAGGGCGATTCGCTGACGGGATAGTGGCCCGTGTCCGGTGGTCCGCTGCTTCCCGGGGTGCGGGAGTTCGACCGGCCCCGGGGCCGTCGACCGGCCTGGGTGGGGTGGCTGATCGTCTCGGTGGCGGCTGTCGTGGCGCTGGTCGTGGTCGCGGGTTTCGTCGGAGGTGTGGGGCCGCTGCGGGTGCTGGGCCTCACGACGACCCCGTTGGAAACGGTCGGCTACCGGACGACCGCCGATCCGGCGCTGATCCAGTTGGCGGTGGCGTTGCCGCCGACCGGCCTGTGCCGGGACGACACGATCACGGCGGTTGCGTTCGAGCGTGGCAATCGCGTCGAGGTCGACACGTCGGTGACTCGGGCCCGCAATGGGTCCTGTGCGGTGACCAGCATCGGCGGCGATGTGCGCTGGGCTGATGTCCGACTCGCGACGCCGTTGGGCGGCCGAACGGTCATTCGAACGAGTGATCGCGAGCCAGTGCCGATCGAGGATGCCGCCGAAGGCTAGTCGGGCAGGGCATACCGACCACGGGGAAGGCGCGTGACGAGGCCGTCGGTGACGAGCCCATCGAGGGCGCGATCCCGCTGCGCGTCATCGGCCGAGGCGGCCCGCAACGCCACTACGCCAACGGGCCGGGGGCTGTCCCGCAGGACCGCCATGATCCGCCCGCGGACCTGACGGTCACTTCCCTCGTACTGTGCCTGGCGGCTCGAGTTGACCGGGGGCGTCGGCTGACCGGCAAGGGTCCATGCGCAGGTTCGCTGGACCGGGCAGCGATCGCATCCAGGCTGCCGGGCGGTGCAGACCAGTGCACCGAACTCCATGACTGCAGCGGACCATCGAGCACTGCGGGCGTGCGTCCGGGGCCACAGGCCATCGGCTCGTGCGCGCTCGGCTGTGGTGACGTGGGGAGCGGGCTGTGCGATCCCGTGCACGGTTCTCGCCACGACCCGACGGACATTGGTGTCGAGCACGACGGAGCGCTGCCCGAAGGCGAAGGCGAGGACGGCCGCGGTCGTGTAGTCGCCTACTCCGGGGAGGGCGCGCAGTGCCTCGGGGTCGGACGGGACCTCGCCGCCGTGCTGCTGCGTGATGACGACCGCGCTCTGGTGCAGCCAGCGGGCCCGGCGCGGGTAGCCCAGGCGCCCCCACGCGCGAAGGGCATCGGCGACGCTGTCGGTGGCGAGCGCCTCGGGGGTGGGCCAGCGGTCCAACCACACCTCCCAGAGGGGCAGGACGCGGTCCACGGGGGTCTGCTGGAGCATGAACTCGCTGACGAGGACCCCCCACGGCGTGGTGTGCCGCCAGGGCAGTGGACGTTCGTTCGTGGAGTACCAGCGGAGCAGGGCCGAGACCAGGGCGGAGTCCGCCGGTCCGCTCCCGTCTCGCGCCACGCAGGGATCGTGTCATGAACGAATGCCCCTCGCAGTACCGTGTCCCCGTGAGTACGTTCATGCGCCCCAGCGGCCCCGAGCCGGCGACGGTGTACTGGATCCGCCGGGGTGCCATCGTGCTCGTCGTCATCACCGTGATCGTGGCGCTGTGGTGGCTGGTGGGCTCGCTGCTCGGCGGCGGCGGTTCTGACACGGCCGCCTCTGGCGACGGGCAGCCGTCGGCATCCTCGTCGGCAGCGCCGGAGTCGACGGCCAGCGCCATTGCCTCGACGACCCCTGCTGGCGACCCGATCGAATGCCTCGACTCGGCCATCAAGGTGGAGGCCACGACCGATTCGTCGACGTACGCGGTCGGGTCGACGCCGCGGCTCAATCTGACGATCACCAACACGGGGACCATCACCTGCACGCGCGATGTCGGGCCCAAGGCCAATGAACTCGAGATCACGTCGGGTGGGTATCACGTGTGGTCTTCCGACGACTGCAATGCCAGTAGCAAGAGCAAGATCGAGACCCTCGAGGCCGGTGCCAAGGTCGCATCAAGCATCACCTGGGACGGTCGCCTGAGCCAGAAGGGCTGCCCCAACGGTAAGGGCGCTGCCGCAAAGCCCGGTCGCTACGACCTCGTCGGGCGCAACGGCAACGTGACGAGCGACTCCACACCGTTCGCCCTCACCTCAGCGAACTGATTCAGCGGCGCGGCTAGACGAACCGGTCGAGGATGCTCGCCTCGGCCAGTCGGGACAGGCCATCGCGCACGGATCGGGCCCGCGCCTCGCCGACCCCCTCGACCTGCTGCAGGTCCTCCGTTGTGGCAGCCAGCAACTTCTGCAGACTGCCGAAGTGGCCGACGATCCGGTCGTTGATGGTCTCCGGCAGCCGGGGGACGCGGGCCAGCAGTCGGAACCCGCGCGGGGTCACTGGTGTCTCAAGGACCTCAGTCGAGTCCGCGAAGCCGAATGTGGTGCCGACCTTGACGAGGTCGAGCAGGTCCTGC
>CAIVQM010000181.1 GCA_903908025.1 uncultured bacterium | reverse complement strand
GCTTCTCGACGAGTTCGATATCGCCCGCCAGCCCGGAGACCACGGTGGGGATGCCGCGGTGGTGGTGGCCTCCCTTGGGGCTGATCGCCAGGTGCACCTCCATGATCTGATTCTGGATAGCCGTCATCCCGAAGCTGTCGCGCAGTGCTGCCGGCAGGATCGATGCGGTGAAGGGCATGAACTGCACGCCGAACTCCCGGCCGTCCGTGGCTCGGGCCGTGCCGACGATGAAGTGCCAGCCCATCTGGTAACCGAGATCCGGCACGTGAGCGGCCGGGAACTGCAGATCAGGAACCTTCGGCAGTTCGGTGTATCCGCGGGAGGCATCCCGGCCGAGGAGTTGGTTCATCGCATACGCACCGTGCGCGCTGAGATTCCCGCAATGCTCCCGCAGGAACCGGTATCGGTCGGCGTAGTCGGGGGTGAAGGTGTCGGGGTGCTCGATCAGGTCGTCGAGCCTGGCTCCCATGAGCTTGCCGTAGTCGGGGTCGGTCATTTCGGCTTCCTCACGCAGAAGGGGCATGGGGGTGCTGGCGGTGCTCGGCGATGGCCAGAATCTCCGCGTCGATCGAACGGATCCGGATGGTCTGCACCAGAGTGCCGATTGCCAGCACGAGGACCGGCACCAGGTAGACGAGCAGCCACACGACCCATGAGTCAGCGAAATCGGTCACCGTATTGATGAAGCCCGCCAGTACCCAGCCGACCACGACCGCCCAGATGACTGTGATGGCCGCCCACACCTGTCGGGAGCGCTTGTGGGCATCGCGCTGGCGCAGCAGGTCGTACGTCCGAGCATCGTCCTTCACCATGGGGTTTCCTGTCATTCGTCGTTTGGGAATCGGGCGGCGGCTAGTCGGGCAGTGCGAAGTGCGGATTGCGGATGAGCCCGAGGATCGCGCCATCGGGTGTGCGTACGAGACCCGTCACGATCCCCTCGCCCACATCGGTGGCCTCACTCAGCACCGTGGCGCCGGATCGGCATCGGGAAGCAGTGCAAGCTCACACCCGGCAACGGCATAGCCGACGTAGAAGGGCTGGTCGAAGTAGGGACCGTAGCCAAGGATCGACGTCCACCAGGCCTTCGCGGCCGCAAGGTCACGGACGGGATAGATCGCGGTGCGCAGGCCCAGGAACTCGACACTCGCCGGAGGCGCGCCGGTCACCACCTGCGTTCACGCCACTCGCCGACGCGGGGACGTTCAGCGCCGACCGTCGTGTCCCAGCCGTGGCCGGGATAGACCCAGGTCTCGTCGGGGAGGACGTCGAAGATGCGGGCGACGACGCCGGACAGCAGCGAGTCGAACTCCTCAGGTGAGTGGGTCTTGCCCAGGCCCCCGGGGAACAGGCAGTCGCCGGTGAGCAGGTGGGGAGGTCCCTCGGGGTCGTCGTAGAGCAGGGCGATGGAGCCCGGTGTGTGGCCCACCAGGTGGACGGCGGTGAGCGAGCAGTTTCCCACCTCGATGCGGTCGCCGTCCTGCAGCACGACATCGGTGGGCACGGGGATTCCCTCGACATCCGCCGTATGCGCGGCGGTCGGGGCACCCGTCCGGTCGACGACCTCGGCAAGGGCCTGCCAGTGATCAGGGTGCCGATGGGTGGTGACGATCAGGTCCAGCCCATCGGGCCCGATCAGGTCGTGGATGCGGTCGGCCTCGGCCGCGGCGTCGACGAGGACCTGCGCGCCCGTCTCTCGGCAGCGGAGGAGGTAGGTGTTGTTGTTGTACGGGCCGACGGCCAGCTTGCTGATGACGAGGGCACCCAGTTCGTGGACGTCTGCCGGTCCACCGACGGTCACACGGCCGTTATACATTCAGGACTCCGTTCGTAGACTTGAGAACCCTATCTGCCGCAGAGGAGCCCCGTGGGCGAGCGATTGGTCGTACGGGGCGCCCGTGAGCACAATCTCAAGGACGTCTCCCTCGACCTGCCCCGTGACGCTCTGATCGTCTTCACGGGCCTGTCCGGGTCGGGGAAGTCCAGCCTGGCATTCGACACGATCTTCGCCGAGGGTCAGCGACGCTACGTGGAGAGCCTGTCCTCGTACGCCCGGCAGTTCCTCGGGCAGATGGACAAGCCCGATGTCGACTTCATCGAGGGCCTGTCGCCGGCCGTGTCGATCGACCAGAAGTCCACGTCCCGCAATCCGCGTTCCACGGTAGGCACCATCACCGAGGTCTACGACTATCTGCGCCTGCTGTATGCCCGCATTGGCGTCCCGCACTGCCCCGTGTGCGGATCGGTCATCGCTCGGCAGACCCCGCAGCAGATCGTCGACCAGGTGCTGCAACTCCCCGAGTCGACGCGCTTCCAGGTGCTCGCTCCGGTCATCCGCGAGCGCAAGGGCGAGTACGCCGACCTGTTTCGCCAGCTGACGGCGCAGGGCTACTCGCGGGTGCG
>CAIVQM010000180.1 GCA_903908025.1 uncultured bacterium | reverse complement strand
GTCACGCCCATGAAGGCGCGTCGCGTAATCGACCTCATTCGAGGGATGAACGCGGCTGACGCCCAGGCGGTGTTGAGGTTCGCGCCGCAGGCGGCCAGTGAGCCGATCGGCAAGGTGCTGGACAGCGCCATTGCGAATGCGACGAACAACCACGCGATGGACGCCCGTGGGCTGGTTGTCAGCTCGGCGTACGTCGACGAGGGCCCGACCATGAAGCGGATCCGTCCGCGCGCCCAAGGTCGTGCTTACCGAATTCGCAAGCGCAGCAGCCACATCACGGTGATCGTGTCGGACGGCATCGCCATGGCGCCGGTCGTCAAGGCCGCCAAGCCGGCTGCCAAGCCGGCGGCCGAGAAGGCCGCCCCTGCGGAGAAGCCCGCAGCGAAGAAGGCTCCTGCCAAGAAGGCAGCCGAGAAGCCGGCGGCCACCAAGGCAACGGCGAAGAAGGCCGCAGCTCCGGCTGCGACCGCAGACAAGGAAGGGTGACCCGACAGTGGGCCAGAAAGTAAACCCGCACGGCTTCCGACTGGGTATCACCACCGACTTCAACACTCGCTGGTTTGCCGACAGTTCCAAGCCGGGCCAGCGCTACCGCGACTACGTCTCCGAGGACGTCAAGATCCGCAAGCTGCTCTCCGTTGGTATGGAGCGGGCCGGCATCGCGCGTGTCGAGATCGAGCGCACCCGTGACCGGGTTCGCGTCGACATCCACACCGCACGTCCGGGCATTGTCATCGGTCGCCGTGGCGCCGAGGCCGATCGCATCCGCGGCGACCTCGAGAAGCTGACGGGCAAGCAGGTGCAGCTGAACATCCTCGAGGTGAAGAACCCCGAGATCGAGGCTCAGCTGGTCGCCCAGGGCATCGCCGAGCAGCTCTCGAGCCGCGTGTCGTTCCGACGCGCGATGCGCAAGGGCATGCAGAGCACGATGAAGAGCGGCGCCAAGGGCATCCGTGTCCAGGTGTCCGGTCGTCTCGGTGGCGCGGAGATGTCGCGCACCGAGTTCTACCGCGAGGGTCGGGTGCCGCTGCACACGCTCCGCGCCGACATCGACTACGGCTTCTACGAGGCTCGCACCACGTTCGGTCGTATCGGCGTCAAGGTGTGGATCTACAAGGGCGAGGCCCTCGGGACCCGCGCCGAGCGCGAGGCGGCTGCCGCACAGGCTCGTCTGGGTGGCCCGCGGGCACGTCCCGAGCGTCCCCGTCGTCCGCAGGCGGACGAAGCGATCGAGAGCACCGCATCGCCTGCTGAGGCAGTCGTCGAGGCAGTCGTTGAGGCGCCGGTCGAGACCGTGGCCGCAGTCGAAGGCCAGGAGGGTTAGTCATGCTGATTCCCCGCAGGGTCAAGCACCGCAAGCAGCACCACCCAACCCGTCGTGGCGTTGCCAAGGGCGGCACCGAGGTGACGTTCGGTACGTACGGCCTCCAGGCTCTCGAGCCCGCCTACGTGACGAACCGCCAGATCGAGTCGGCGCGTATTGCCATCACGCGGCACATCAAGCGTGGCGGCAAGGTCTGGATCAACATCTACCCGGACCGTCCGTTGACGAAGAAGCCTGCCGAGACCCGCATGGGCTCCGGCAAGGGTTCGCCCGAGTGGTGGGTCGCGAACGTGAAGCCCGGACGTGTGATGTTCGAGCTCTCCTACCCCGATGAGAAGACCGCGAACGAGGCGCTCACCCGCGCCATGCACAAGCTCCCGATGAAGTGCCGGATCGTTCGGCGCGATGAGGCAGGTGACAACTGATGGCCGCAGGCACACAGGTGGGCGAACTCCGCAACCTTGACGACGCTGAACTGACGTCGAAGCTCCGGGAGTCCAAGGAAGAGCTGTTCAACCTGCGCTTCCAGGGCGCGACCGGTCAGCTCGAGAACCATGGCCGGCTTCGCGCGGTCCGCAAGGACATCGCACGG
>CAIVQM010000179.1 GCA_903908025.1 uncultured bacterium | reverse complement strand
TGATCTACGAGGCCCGGCCCAATGTCACCGTCGATGCGGCGGGCCTGTGCCTGAAGAGCGGCAACGCAGCGCTTCTCCGGGGATCCTCCTCGGCTGCGGCGAGCAATGCCGCACTTGTCAACGTCATGCGCGCCGCACTCATCGAGTCGGGTCTTCCTGCCGATGCGATCCAGCTCGTGCCGGGCGACACACACGACTCAGTGACCTACCTGATGACCGCGCGGGGCCTCGTCGATGTGGTCATTCCGCGCGGTGGTGCGTCGCTGATTCAGAACGTCGTCGAGAATTCGACGGTGCCAGTGATCGAGACGGGCGTCGGCAACTGCCACGTCTACATCGACAAGGACGCCGACATCGACAAGGCCGTGGCGATCCTGCTCAACAGCAAGGCACAGCGGGTCAGCGTGTGCAATGCCGCCGAGTCCGTTCTCGTCCACCGTGACATCGCCGATGCCTTCCTGCCGCGCGCACTGGAGGCGCTGCGCGAAGCGGGGGTCACGGTGCACGGCGACAGCCGTTTCGCGCTGCACGCCACCGGCTCCGGTGTCTCGTTCGCCGACGTCACCGACGACGACTGGGCCGCTGAGTACTACTCCCTCGACATCGCAGCCGGCATCGTCGACAGCATCGACGATGCCCTCGCGCACATCCGGCGCTGGTCCTCCGGACACACCGAGGCGATTGTCACCGACAGCCAGTCGGCCGCCCAGCAGTTCATCGCGGGGGTCGATTCGGCTGCCGTGATGGTCAACGCATCAACGCGTTTCACCGACGGCGGCGAGTTCGGCTTCGGGGCCGAGATCGGCATCTCGACGCAGAAGCTGCACGCCCGCGGGCCGATGGGCCTGGCAGAGCTGACCACATCGACCTACATCGTCACGGGCGACGGCCACATCCGCTCCTGACGTAGCCCACCTCGCACTACAGTGGGCGCCGAGCCCATGACCGTCGGCCCGAGAGGAACCCCATGCACTTCGTCAGCTCAGGTATCGCGATCCTCAGCGAAGAGGCCGCGGCCCAGTCCAGTCAGGTGTCGCCATACGTGTTCGGCGCATTTGCCTTCGTCGCCCTCACTGCCCTGCTCGTCCTGGTCATGATGATCAAGGTCGGCGACTGAGCGGTCCTCCCGCCGCCCCGTGCGGGGCGGTCGCCAACCCTGAGGAGCGGTCATGACGGTGCGGATCGGTGTCATGGGCGGCTCGTTCGACCCCATCCACATCGGCCACCTCGTTGCGGCCTCTGAGGTAGCGCACCGCTTCTCCCTCGACCGCGTGGTGTTCAGCCCCACGGGCCAGGCCTGGCACAAGGAGGCCGGCACCAGTGCGCCGGCCGAGCTCCGCTACCTGATGACGGTGGTGGCGACGGCCGCGGATCCTCGCTTCGATGTCAGTCGCGTCGACATCGATCGCGATGGCCCGACCTACACGATCGACACCCTCGCCGACCTGCAGGCGCAGTTCGCGAACGAACTGCCGGCCGAGACCGCCGAGTGGTTCTTCATCACCGGGGCCGACGCCCTCGCGGACATTCTCGACTGGCGCGACCCGCAGGGGATCCTCTCCGCCGCCCACCTCGTGGGGGTCACGCGGCCGGGCCACGTTCTCGCGGACCCCGGGCTGCGTCCCGATCGCATATCGCTCATCGAGATCCCCGCCCTGGCCATCTCGTCGACAGACATCCGCCGACGGGTGCAGGCGGGGGAACCGGTGACATACCTCGTCCCCGACGGAGTGGCGCACCTGATCGCCAAGCACGGGCTCTACGCGGGGGAGAACGGGTGACCGGCTACCCGTGAGCGACCATCCGCACCATCCGTTCCCCTGGCGCGTCAGCGCCATCGTGGCGATTGTCGTGGTCATCGCGTCCGTGCTGGCGGGGGTTCTGCTCAGTCGCGACCGGGTCGAGTCCGCATCGCCGCAGCCATCCTCGGCCGTCACGGCGTCGGCGCCGACGTCACTGCTGCCTGTCGACCAGCGGCAGGTGACTCTGCTGCTCACCGTGCGGGACGGGGACCGTGCGGCCGTCAGCAATGTCCTCATCGGGGTTGGCGGTGACACGGGCTTCGTCGCGGAACTCCTGCTGCCGCGCGAGCTCCTGCTGCCGACGGTGCCGCCGATGCGCCTGCAGCAGGTCACCGATCCGACAGGGCCGCGCACTGCTGACCAGCCGCTCGAGACGCTGCTCGGCGTTCAGGTCGATGCGATCGTCGATCTGGACCGCCTCGCCTGGGCCGGGCTGATAGACGCGACGGGTTCGCGTGTCGACGTCGACATCGCCCAGCGGCCGGGTTCGTTCCCGCTGGTGCTCGACCGCGTGCTTCTTGGCCTGCCGGCAGAGCAGTCGACGATCGGGGAACTGCTGACCGGAATGGGTTCGATGGCGCGGACGACGGTCACGAACGAGGACGCGAGCCTCCTGATCGCTCTGGTGGCCCGTGAGATGCGAGCCCACGACGTTCATCGCGAGACGCTGCCGGTGATCTACCTGCGATCAGGTGCCGAGCGGGTGGCCGTCGCCGACCAGCAGGCCAGTGCCGATGTGGTGGCCGATCTCTTCCCACGAGCCCTCCTCCAGCCCGGCCACCAGGGTCAGCGCCGGGTGGTGCTCCAGCGCTCGGGTGCCACGATCGGCGCCTCAATCGATGCTCGCCTGCGACTGGTGTCGGCCGGATTCGGGGTCGTCGAGGATCGAGCGACCCGCGGATCGGCACGGGCGAGCGTGGTCTACGTCCCCGATGCATCCGAGGCGGCCATGGGGGCCGGAGTCGATGCGGCCACTGCGCTCGGGCTGCCGGTCACCGCCGTCGCCGTCGATCCCGACCCGTCGGCCGTGGTCGACGTGCGGGTGGTCCTCGGCTCGGATGCCTTGCTCGCCTCCTGAGGGCGGTCGGACGACACGGGGCTGCTCACGCCCGTGTGAGAGGGTTGAGTGTTGCTCCCCTCGATCCGAAGGACCCCCGTGACTGCCAGTCCCGAAGCCACCGCCCTCGCCATCGCCGCTGCTGAAGCAGCGTCGGACAAGTTGGCCGAGGACATCCTCGCCATCGACGTGAGCGAGAAGATCGTCATCACCGACGTCTTCGTCATGTGCTCGGCAGCCAATGAGCGTCAGGTCAAGGCCGTGGTCGACGGGGTCGAGGAGCGTCTGCACGGCCTCGGCGCCAAGCCGCTGCGCCGCGAGGGCGAGGGCGAGGGCCGCTGGGTGCTGCTCGACTTCGGCGACATTGTCGTGCACGTGCAGTTGGCCGAGGAGCGCATCCACTACGCGATCGAGCGCCTGTGGAAGGACTGCCCCCTGATCGCCCTGCCCGACGCCGTCCACCAGGGGCGTCGCGCCGGGGAACCGAAGGCGTGACCTCCCGCCGCATCGTGTTCTGGCGGCATGGCCGCACCGCGTGGAATGCCGAGCGCCGCTTCCAGGGCCAGACCGATGTGCCGCTCGACGAGACCGGCCTGACTCAGGCAGCGCGCGCGGCCAAGGCCCTTGCGCGGATGCGGCCGCATCGCATCATCAGCTCAGATCTCAGTCGTGCCCGCGCTACCGCCGACGCGCTTGCCGAGGTGACCGGACTGTCGGTCGACGAGGACATCGCCCTGCGCGAGACCTATGCGGGGGAGTGGCAGGGCCTCACGCGCACCGAACTCGAGGAGCGCTTCGGCGCTGACCTCGCCGCCTGGGCGGCAGGCTCGGAGGTCCGGCCCGGTGGCGGCGAGAACCGTCGTGAGGTGGCCGACCGCATGGTGGCATCGATCGACCGCGCCCTCGCCGATGTGCCCCCCGGCCAGACTCTCGTGGTGGCGACGCACGGTGGCTCCGCCCGCGCCGCCATCGGTGCCCTGCTGGGGCTGCCGATCGAGCACTGGGCCGCCCTGGGGGTGCTGGCAAACTGCGCCTGGTCGGTGCTGGAGGAGAACACCGCGGAGCATGGCCCTCGGTGGCGGCTGCAGGAGTACAACGCAGGCTCCCTGCCGGTGACCGCCCTCGCGGACGACCGCTGACCGTCTTGTATAGTTGCGAATCCCGCGAGGGGCTGTAGCGCAGTTGGTAGCGCACCTCCATGGCATGGAGGGGGTCAGGGGTTCGAATCCCCTCAGCTCCACAATCACAAAGGCCCCGGGTTGTTCCCCGGGCCCTTTGTGATTGTTGGGGAAGGGTGTGGGGGTTCGGGCGCAGCTCGCGCAGATTC
>CAIVQM010000178.1 GCA_903908025.1 uncultured bacterium | reverse complement strand
CGACTCGTACACGGCGCCCGCCACGTGGCCTCCGTCGAGCGGAAGCACGGGCAGCAGGTTGAACAGGAAGAGGAACAGGTTGAGCGATGCCAGCAGGCCCAGGAACGTGGCGGCCTTCGCGGCCATGGGCTCGTCCATAGCAGCCACATCGCCACCGATCCGGCTGACACCCACGACGCTGACCGGGCTGTCCGACGATCGCTCGCCGCCTCCGATGAGGGTCTCGGTCACCAGCTCGTACAGCCGCACGGGCAGCAGGAACAGCGCGCTGACGGACCGCGCCGTGATGTTCCACATGTATGCCGGCACAGCGGTCCACGGCTGACCCACCCAGGCGAACTCAGGCCCGACCCCGACGTAGCCCGCCGAGACGAACTCCGCGGTGGGATTGCCGTCGGCATCGAGAACCGGTCGCTCAGCCGTCGCGATCGTGACGGGGAGGTCGACCTGCGCTCCCCCGCGCTCGACGGTGAAGACGGCTGACGTTCCGGGATGGGCCCGGATCCACGTGGTCGTATCGCTCCAGTCGGTAGCGGCGACGCCGTCGATCGCGACGATGGTGTCGCCCGCCTCGAATCCGGCCACGGCCGCGGGTGCCGGGGTGGTGCCGGTGGGGCAGGCGCCGGACGGGAGCGCCTCGCCCGTCGGCTGGGCCACCGTGGGCGTGCAGGGTGCGACGTTGTTCACCGTGAGGGTGGCCTGCGGGATGCCGATGCCGACGAGCACGATGGCGAACAGCACGAACGCGAGCAGGAGGTTCATGGTCGGGCCGCCCAGCATGATGACGACGCGCTTGCGCACGGGCAGCCGGTAGAAGGCCCGTGACTCCTCGCCGGGAAGGATCTCGTCGGCCGACTGCTGTCGCGCATCGCTGACCATTGTCGCGAAGCGGCCGGTGGTCATGGACCGCGTGGTGCCGTCCGCAGCGGGTGGGAGCATGCCGATCATCCGGATGTAGCCACCCAGCGGCACCGCCTTGGCTCCGTAGCGCGTCTCGCCGCGCACGGTCGACCAGATCGTCGGACCGAATCCGATCATGTACTCGGTGACCTTGACGCCGAACTTCTTGGCCGGCAGCAGGTGGCCGAACTCGTGCAGGGCGATCGAGAAGCCGATCAGCAGGGCGAAGATGAGGATGCCGACGAACTCAAGCATCGGACTCCCTCCTCGCCACATCTCCGACGAGGGCCTGCGCCCGCTGGCGCGCCCATGCGTCTGCACTAATGACGTCGGGGAGGCCTACTTTGTTCCCTTCGACCCATGCCGACCCTGATTGGCCCCCTGCCCGCCCGTGCAGATGCTCGTCGAGAACCCGCTCCACGGTGGCCACAATCCCCGTGAACGGCAGGGTGCCGTCGAGGAACGCGGCCACGCAGGCCTCGTCCGCTCCGTTGAACACGGCCGGGGCGGTACCACCGGCCGTGCCCGCGCTGCGGGCCAGCCGGATCGCCGGGAAGGCGTCCTCATCGAGCGGGTAGAAATCCCAGGAGGTCGCTGAGGTCCAATCGCAGGCCGGGGCCGCATCGGGGACGCGCTCGGGCCAGCTCATCCCCCAGGCGATCGGGATGCGCATGTCCGGCGGACTCGCCTGCGCAATCGTCGACCCGTCGACGAACTCGACCATCGAGTGCACGACAGACTGCGGATGCACCACGACGTCGATGGCCGACAGCGGCACGTCGAACAGCAGGTGCGCCTCGATCAGTTCGAGGCCCTTGTTCATCAGCGTCGCCGAGTTGACCGTCACGAGTGGACCCATGGCCCACGTCGGGTGTGCGAGGGCCTGCTCGACGGTGACGTCCGCAAGCGCTGCTGCGTCCCAGCCACGGAACGGGCCGCCACTGGCGGTGAGGATGAGCCGGCGCACCTCACCTGCGGTGCCAGACCGCAGGGCCTGTGCCAGTGCTGAGTGCTCGGAGTCGACGGGCACGATCTGCCCAGGAGCGGCCACGCCCTTGACGAGCGGCCCACCGATGATCAGTGACTCCTTGTTCGCCAGCGCCAGGGTGCGCCCGGCCTCCAGCGCGGCGAGCGTCGGCTGCAGGCCGGCCGCTCCGGCGAGGCCATTGAGAACCACATCGCAGTCCCACCGGGCCAGCTCCGTGCTCGCGTCCGGGCCGGCGAGGATGCGCGGCAGGTCGTGGTCGCCATGGGCGTATCCGCGCCGCTGGGCCTCCGCATACAGGGCCAACTGCAGGTCGGCCGCCTTCGACGCCTGTCGCACGGCCACGACCTCGACTCGGAAGTCGATGGCCTGCTGAGCCAGCGTCGCAATATCTGAACCGCCCGCGGAGACTCCCACGATCACGAAGCGGTCGGGATTGCGGCTCGCCACCTCGAGGGCCTGCGTACCGATCGACCCGGTACTGCCCAGGATGACGATGCGACGCGGGCTCGCCAAGATCAGTCCTCGCTACCTGGCTGCTTGCCGTCGGCCTGCGGGTTGAATCCCGCGTGGGTCAGCATGCGTCGCAGATCGGTGATCTGCTCCAGCGTGACGTCCTTGCCGTGCGTGCGATCGAACACCTCGACCTCGCCGCCGATGGTCACGCGGAAGCGGCCGTCGTGCTTCTCCTCGATGTCTCCGAGCGCTCCGATGAGGCTCACGACATCGACCCACCGGATGTTGCCGCTGGTCGGATGTGCGAACAGCGCCGTCAGCGTGTCGCGATGATGATTGTTCAGGTGGGTATCAGGCATGTGGTGAGGCTACCCGCGTCCGTCGAACGCCAACACCGCGGGCGCAGTGGACGCCACGGCGCGCAGCGCGAACCACAGGTCGGCCCGAACGGCCGGGTCGTCGAGAGGCCGGCCCAGCACAGCCTCCGCGCGCCGTAGTCGGTGGCGCACCGTGTGCCGGTGGATGCCCAAGCGCTGAGCTGCGGCGTCGACCTGCCCGTGCTGCTCCAACCAGGCGCGCAGGGTGTCCATCAGCTCCGGCCCCTCGCCCGTAGTCGTGAGGTCGCCGAGGTAGCCGACGGCCCAGGCCGCGGTCGTGGCCGCATCGATCAGGGTGGCCAGGCCGCGCGCCGGCTCGTCGTCGAAGGAGCGCAGTCCTGTACCGAGGGCCACCGCGTGATCGGCCTGCTCGACAGCCTGCCGGACATTGGCGGGGTCGGTGAGGTCCAGCACGCACGAGATCCCGACGGACTGGATACCGACAGCGGTGGCAAGGGAACGCAGCGCAAGGGGCAGAGCGCCGTCGTCCTCGATCTGCGCGAATCCCGCCACCTCCCCGGTCGCACGCCGCGCGAGCACGGCAGACCCGCTGCCGTGGGCGTCAGTGAGCAGCACCTCCGGCACCGGCCGCCCGTCCTGACCTCGCACCGTGATCGCCACCGCGCGGCCGGGGTTCAGCCCGTCGAGTCCGAGGCGGTTGAGCAGATCGGCCGCGAGGCCGTGCTCGGTGGCGACGGAGGTGAGCAGCCCACGCCAGGCATCCATCGCCTCGTCGACGGCGAGGGGACGAGAGGCCTCCCACGACATGAGCGATACCGCGAGGTTCATCACTGCCTGGTCCGCAGCGCGCAGCGGCCGAGGAGAGCCCACGACCAGGAAGCCCTGAGCGGTGCCCTTCACCCCGATGGGCAGGATCACGAGGTGCTCGTCGGTGGTCGCGATGGATGCCGATGCCAGCAGGCCGCGCGGCCGCAGGCGGTCGATCTCGCCGCCGAGTTCGGCCGAGCGCGCCGCCGCGCTCGCGGGGCGGGCCGTGATCACGTCGCCGACCGACGTCAGGTGCAGGACGAAGCCCTCCACATGCTTGGCCAGAACGGACACCACCCCGGCCGTCGCATCGCCCGGCCGGCTGGCCGGCTCGGCGAGGGCGGCGCGGATCAGTCGCCGCTGGCACTCGAAGGAGGCCGCCGACTCCGCGTACTCCTCCGCCGTCAGCAGCCGGGAGACCGCCTTGCTGACAGCGACGAACGGGGTCGGCTTGGGCACCTCGAGGACCGGCAGGCCGGACCGCTCGGCCGCCTTGATCAGTGCCGCCGGGATGACCGGGTGCCCGAAGCCGACGCCGAACCCGAGGCCGGCGACGTCAGCTGCCACGAGGCGCTCCACATAGGCCCGAGCACCTGCGGCGTCCTTGTCCACGGACATCCCGGTCGTCAGCAGCAGATCACCGGCCTCGATCCACGGCGTGGGATCGGCATGCTCCGACACGGCCACCCAGCGGACCTCGCGGGTCAGTGACGGCGATGTGGTGACGACGAGCAGCCCGAGATCGGGCAGGGCAGCCACCTGGCCCACGGTCAACGGCATGTCATCCTCCAACGATTCGGACAAGGCTACGCCCGACGATGTCCAAGGTGGATGGGGCCGGGTCGGCGGATCGCCCCCTAGGCTCGCCCCACAGACTCCGGGAGGAACCATGACGACCACCGCCGATCGCACCGACGCACCCACCAACGGCCTGCCGCAGGAGCGCCGACTCGTCACGAGCATCCCGGGCCCGAAGTCGCAAGCCCTTCAGGCCCGCAAGACCGAGGCAGTCTCGGCCGGTATCGGCGTGATGCTGCCCATCTATGTCGTCAAGGCCGGTGGCGGTGTGCTCGTCGACATCGACGGCAACTCCCTCATCGACATGGGCTCCGGCATCGCCGTCACCACGGTGGGCAACGCGAACCCGGATGTCGTCTCAGGCGTGCAGCAGCAGGTCGCCGATTTCACGCACACGTGCTTCATGGTCACGCCCTACAGCGGCTACATCGAGGTCTGTGAGGCACTGAACCGACTCACGCCCGGTGACCACACGAAGCGCTCCGCACTCTTCAACTCCGGTGCCGAGGCCGTCGAGAACGCCGTCAAGATCGCCCGCGCCTACACGAAGCGCCAAGCAGTCGTCGTCGTCGAGCACGGCTACCACGGCCGCACCAACCTGACGATGGCACTGACCGCGAAGAACATGCCCTACAAGCAGTCCTTCGGTCCCTTTGCGCCCGAGGTCTACCGCGTCCCGACGTCGTACCCGTATCGCGACCGCGGACTCAAGGGCCCGGAGATGGCGCAGGTCGCGATCACCCGCATCGAGAAGGAGATCGGCGCAGCCAACGTTGCTGCGATCATCATCGAGCCGATCCAGGGCGAAGGCGGCTTCATCGTCCCCGGTGACGGCTACTTCTCCGCGATGGCCGAATTCGCTGCCGCCAACGGCATTGTGTTCGTCGCCGACGAGATCCAGTCCGGCTTCTGTCGCACCGGCGACTGGTTCGCCAGCGAGTACGAGGGCGTCGTCCCCGACATGATCACCACGGCCAAGGGCATCGCGGGCGGTATGCCGCTGGCGGCCGTCACGGGCCGCGCGGAGATGATGGATGCCGTCCACGCCGGTGGCCTCGGCGGCACCTACGGCGGCAACCCGGTTGCGTGCGCCGCGGCCCTCGGATCCATCCGCTGGATGGAGGAGCACGATGCGAATGGCCTCGCCAAGGCCATCGAGTCCGTCATGCTCCCCCGACTGGCCAGCATGGCCGAGCGCTTCCCGGCCATCGGCGACATCCGCGGCCGTGGCGCCATGATCGCCATCGAGCTGATCGTGCCCGGGACCATGGACCCGGACGCTGACCTCGCTGCGACCCTCAACAAGTTCTGCCACGCACACGGCGTCGTGACCCTGACCACGGGCACCTACGGCAACGTGTTCCGCTTCCTGCCCCCGCTGACGATGCCGATCCCGCTGCTCGAGGAGGCCCTCGGCGTCCTGGAGCAGGCCTTCGAGGCCGCCACAAGCTAGCCCCCCGTTCGTTGAGTGCGCACACGTCGCCCCATTTCGCGCCGATTCGGGGCGACGTGTGCGCACTCAACGAGAGGGGGCGTGGGGTTGTCCACAGGGGGACGGATCACGCCGGACGGAAGTGGCGGCGGCGACGTACCGTCGGGGCATGCGGATCGGACGGGCAATTGTGTCCAGACGCCCAGCGGCTCTGGTGCTTGTGACGTTGACCGCCGTCACCGTGGGCGTCAGCAGCCCCGGGACCGCCCACGCCCGGACACGGAATCCACAGTTGTTCTGGCGCTGGTCCGATGGCGTGGACGATGCGAGCCGGACCTTCGACGTCGACCGCTACCGCACGCCGGACCAGCTGCCCCGGCTGATCGTCGCAACCGACCCCGCCACCGCGGGTCAGGTCGTCACCCTGCAGTTCGAGCAGGCCGGCACATGGCTGACCGACGATCGCACGCGCACCGACAGCCACGGCACCGCCGCAGCCGAGCTCAACCCGTACTGCGAGAACGGCGACTGGTGCGAGCGCACCTTTGCCTACCGTCTCGTCGTGAACGGAGCATCCACCGCGTTCACGATCACGTACACGAGCTGATCCCGATCAGGCCTGGCTGTCCCTGATCCCGTACGGCTGCCCGTAGCCATCGGACATCAGGTCGAGGTACGGCACGGCATCGAATGCCTCGGGGCCGAGTACGCCCGCGCCCTGCCACTTGCCGCCCGCCAGTAGCTCGAGGGCGATGACCGGGTTCATCGCCGTCTGCCAGACAACCGCCTGCACGCCGTACTCCGCCATCGTCCACTCGTTGTCTGCTACGTGGTACAGGTACACCTCGCGCGGATTGCCGTCGGTGCCCGTGCCTGTCACCCACGTGCCGGCGCAGGTCTTGCCGCTCATCTTGTCGCCGAGCGTGGCCGGGTCCGGCAGAGCGGCAGCGACGACATCGCGTGGGCTCACCTGGACGCCCTTGACGCTGACAGGGTCCGTGCGGTCCAGGCCCAGCTTGTGCAGAGTCTTGAGGACGTCGATGAACTCGTCGCCCAGCCCGTACTTGAACGTCACTCGCTTGCAGTCGATCCAGCGCGGCACGAGAAGCACTTCCTCATGCTCGACGTTGATGACCTCTACTGGGCCGATGCCCTCCGGGAAGTCGAACACCTCGGGCTCGGAGAACGGTGGCGTCGTGAACCAGCCGCGGTCCTTCTCCCAGATCACCGGCGGGTTCAGACACTCCTCGATGGTCGTCCAGATCGAGAAGGACGGAGCGAAGTCATACCCGTCGACCACGAGATTCGCGCCGTCGCGAATCCCGATCTCATCAATGTCGCTGAAGAGGTGATCTGCCGCGTAGCGGGCGAAGACATCAGCAAGGCCGGGCTCGACGCCGATCCCGCACAGCGCCAGCCGCCCGGCCGCCTTCCACGTGTCGTCCTGGGCGAACTGCTCGTCGCCGAGTTTGACGCCGACCTCGGCATACGGGTGGACGGCATGCGGACGCGACAGGCTCATCGCCGTGTCGAGGTAGTCGGCACCCGCGAGGAACGCGCCCTCGAAGATGCTGACGACGTAACGGGGGTCGACCACGTTGAGCACGTGCGTGATCGCGTGCTCGCGGCACAGATCCGCGACGGCCTGTGCACTTGAGGCGTCCACCCGGGCCGCGACGAAGCGGCTGTCACCCAGCCGGTCGACCACCGCCTGCGCACGCGCAGCGTCGTAATCGGAAACCACCCACGTCTCGAAGAAGTCCCGACGGGCCGCGATCAGCGCCGCCGATGTACCCACTCCACCTGCACCAATCGCGAGGACTCTCCTCACAGTTCTCCCGGGATCCGGTCGGTGAGCAACGGCTGACGCGGATCCCAATGCGTGCCGTCGCGATCGTCCTTGCGCCGACGAGCAATCGCCGACAGGGCTTCGAGTACTACGCGGTTGCCGAGCAGCGCCGTGATGTCGGCGTGGTCGTATGGCGGAGCAACCTCCACGACATCCATGCCGAGGACCGGCAGCTCGTAGCAGATTCGGCGCACCGCATCGAGCAGTTCGCGCGCGGAGAGACCGCCGGGTTCGGGCGTCCCGGTACCGGGTGCATGGCCGGGATCGCACACATCGATGTCGACACTGAGGAAGATGCCGTCGCAATCGTCGAGTGCAATGGCGAACGCCTCGGTCAGGCACTCCGCAAGTCCGCGCGCAGTGATCTCGGTCATCTCGTAGCTGCGCATGCCCTGCTGCGCCATCCAGTCCAGTGTCTCCGGCGGCGGCCAGTATCCCCGCAGGCCGATCTGCAGGAAGCGATCGCCTCGAGCAGCGCCCGACTCGATGAGCCGGCGCATCGGCT
>CAIVQM010000177.1 GCA_903908025.1 uncultured bacterium | reverse complement strand
GTCCGCATGCCCGAAGGCTAGCATCGTGATGCGCATCAAGATGCGCCGTCATGTGACAGGGTGAGGTCAGGTTCCAGCGACGATCTGCGACAGGCGGTCGAGGACGGCCTGCTCGCGGGGATCCACCTTGTCGGCGCCGCCGCCGAACATGCCGCGGCCGGCCGCCTCCACGACAGCTGCGGCAACGGCGGTCAGTACGGCCCCAACCTGGGATGTCTCCTCGGCCGTGGCCTTGGCGCGCACGAGGGCGAAAGCTGCCGCGGTCTCGTCGAGCATCATCGCGACGGCCTCATCCGTGGACGTGGTGTCCGGCGCGTTCATCGACCCGTCCGTGAAGGAGGCGATGATCGCGTTCCCGGGGTACTTGGCAACCTCGGCCGTCAGCGTGCTGCCACCTGCGGCCGCCTCCTTCATCAGCGCCACCACGTTCCGGCCGTCGGCGAGTGCCGCCGCGCCCAGCACGAGTCCGGGCAGCGTCAGGACCCGCTCCCACTCCTCTGCGGTGAAGTCATCCTTGCTGACCATGCCGGGCCTCCCTGCTTCGACGTAGTGAGAACAGGGGGAGGGTATCGCCGTAGATATCGGCGTGGATGAGGACTTCCGTTCGAATGTGCCCGATAGGTTGGCCAGCGCGTGCCCCGCCGCGGGGTCGTGGCAGTTCCGAGCCCGCGGGTGCGGGTCAAAGTGAGGTTCCCATGTCTGCTCCGAACGTCGCCCCACCGTCTATGCCTCGTGAGGTTCGCGCAGCTGAGCCGATTCATGTCACGCGAGCATCTCTGTCGCTGGCCGCGGGTGGCTTCATCCTGTGGGGGATCGGCTACCTGATTCTCTGGCTGCAGTCCACGGGAACACGCCTGGAGTGGGTGCTCTGCACGCTCGGCCCCCTGCTGCTGGCCGCTGCGATCCTCAACCACCTCGATCATCACCGTCGTCGCTTTGGGATCGTGGCGCTCGTCCTGCTCAACCTCGTCGTCGTCATGCAGGCGTTGGTGTTCCTGCCCTATGCGCTGAATCCTGAACTGCGCGGCACGTTGGTGCACTACACATACGACGTATACGGAATCAGTTGGCTGGTCGGGGCCCTGGGCGTGGCCGCGGTGCTGATCCGCAAGAAGTCTCGCCTCGACCATGGGGATAAGACTGCCGAGACCGAGATCCACGCGTCGTTCTTCCAGCTGTCCATGCTCGCCGCCGGAATGCTCATCTACGGCATCAGTTTCGTCGGGCTCAGCACTGATCGCACCAGCCACTTGTTCGGCTGGCTCAGCGTGATCGGCCCCGCGCTCATCGCTGTCGCAGTGATCGCGCACATCGAGCATTTGAGTCTGCGTCTGGGCCGTCCTGCAGTGATCATCGTCATCTTCGGGGCGACGGGGTGGGCAGCCAAGAACCTGGTGCGGGCAACCACCGACCTCATGAGCGACCCGGCGTGGGCGGCGCTATTCGTGTACGGCGTGCAGGGATCCATCCTGCTGCTCGGAGCCCTCGCCTGCCTGCTCGTGCTGTTCCACAAGCAGGCGTGGGAACTGCCTGTCGAGTAGCTCGGCAGAGCGGCAGCGGCCTGCGTGCTTCCGTTTGCTGATGGTGGGTTGTCCACAGGCGGTGAACTGGGCATGGCACTGAGCGGCATCGCCGACGTACCGTCGTCGGCATGGACGCGGTGGCAGTTGTCGAGGGTCGGGTGCGCGCGGCAGTGCGCGCGCGGGGGATCGACCCGCTGCGTGATCCGGAATCGGTTCGTGAACTCGTCGATGCGGCGGTGCAGGAATCGCTGAGCGAAGGGCCCGTTGCGGAGGCCACGTCGGTCGGCCGGTCGGTGTTTCACGCAGTGGCCGGATTTGGCCCGCTGCAGCCGTTCTTCGACGATCCGTCGGTCGAGGAGCTGTGGATCAACGCCCCCGGACGGGTCTTCGTAGCGCGTGACGGCCGTAGCGAACTCACGACGATCGTTCTTGACGCAACTCAGGTGCACGCTTTGGTCGAGCGCATGCTCCGAGTGTCGGGCAGACGGCTGGACCTCAGCAGTCCGTTTGTCGACGCGATGATGCCGGACGGCAGCCGGCTGCATGTCGTCATCCCCGACATCACGCGCGAGCACTGGGCCGTGAACGTCCGGCGGTTCGTCGTGCGGGCGAGGACCGTCATGGACCTTGTCTCGCTCGGGATGCTGTCGTCGCAGGCAGCAGCGTTCCTTGATGCGGCAGTGATCGCCGGCCTCAACATCGTGGTTGCCGGCGGAACTCAGTCCGGCAAGACCACCTTCCTCAATGCGCTCCTCGGCTGCGTTCCCACCACTGAGCGGATCATCACGTGCGAGGAAGTGTTCGAGATCCAACTGCAGCACCCGGATTGGGTGGCCTTGCAGACTCGTGACGCGAGTCTGGAGGGAACGGGCGAGATCGCCCTGCGTCGGCTCGTGCGTGAGGCGTTGCGTATGCGCCCGACGCGACTTGTCGTCGGTGAGGTGCGGCAAGCCGAGTCCCTCGACCTGCTCGTCGCCATGAACAGCGGGATGCCGTCGATGGCGACCTTGCATGCCAACAGTGCGCGCGAGGCGGTGACCAAGCTCTGCACCCTGCCGCTACTGGCCGGGCAGAACATCGCTGCCGATTTCGTCGTCCCCACGGTGGCCGGCTGCGTCGACGTCGTTGTGCACCTCGCGGCCGACTCGTCCGGTCGACGTTCCGTGCGCGAGATCGCCGGACTCTCGGGTCGCGTCGAGGCGGGGGTCGTCGAGATGGCCGACCTGTTCGTCGATCGCGGCGAGGGGCTCGAAAGGGCAGGGGGCTTCCCGCCGCATTCAGATCGCTTCGCTCGACACGGCCTTGATCTTGCGGGCCTGCTCGACCAGGGCAGCCACGTCGGGTCGCGGCGATGAGTGCGATCGGACCGACGGGCGCGCTGCTCGGGGCCGCTGCCGGATGCGGGCTTCTGCTCGTGCTGCTGGCGTTGTTCGCTCCCCGAATGCGGGCGGTTCGCCGCGGGGGTGCGCTGGCGCGAATGGTTCAGCAGGCCGAGGTGCCGCGCCTGACCGTGCCGGGCCTGCTTGCTGGGTGTGTCCTCGCCGCCCTCGTCGCCGGGACGATCGGGCTCGTCGCCACGGCGCTGCCGGTTGTTGGCTTCCTGGCGGCGGGGCTGGCTGCGTTCGCCCCCATCGCGCTGCTGCGTCGCCGAGTGGCGGCTCGGCAGCGGGCGCTGCAGGCGGCGTGGCCGGATGCCGTTGACGCACTTGTCTCGGCGGTGCGGGCGGGGTTATCGCTGCCGGAGTCGTTCGCCGATCTCGGCCGGTCGGGGCCGCTGCCCCTGCGTTCGGCCTTCGCGTCCTTCGCGGCCGAGTACCGCGCCACCGGTTCGTTCGAAGATGCGCTTGACCTGCTTCAGGACCGGCTGGCGGATCCGGTTGCCGACCGCGTTATCGGAGCCTTCCGACTGGCCCGCGAGTTCGGCGGGTCCGATCTCGGCGTGGTGCTTCGGACGCTCAGCTCCATGCTGCGTGACGACGCTAGGACTCGTGGCGAGATTCTCGGCCGGCAGAGCTGGACCGTCGCGGCCGCACGCCTTGCCGTGGCCGCTCCCTGGGTCACGCTCGTTCTGCTCTGCACTCGGGGTGAGGCGGCGCGGGCCTACGCCTCGCCGGCCGGCGCGCTGGTCATCTGCGTAGCCGCAGCCCTGTCGGTCCTCGCCTACATCGTGATGGCCCGGATCGGCCGCCTGCCGCTCGACGAGCGGATGGCGGCATGAACGCGGGTGCGCAGGGGATGGGAGCGGGTCTGTTGGCAGGCATGGGCCTGCTGCTGGTGCTGGCATGGATAGGTGCCCGCCGGCCGCTGCGGATGGCGGACCGCATCGGCCCGTTCGTCGGCGCTCGCGGCTCCGCATTCGCGGCGGGGGACCGCACGGCATCACTGGCATCCATGCGCGCATGGCTGCGCTCGGCGTCGCGGTCAGGCGGTGACTCGAAGGATCGTGATCTCGGCCTGCGACTCCTGCGCGCCGGGGCGTCCGCGTCGATCCCGCAGTACCGGCTGGAGCGGATGGTGTGGTCTGCCCTCGGTGCGTGCGCCGGGAGCATCATCGGCGCTGCTCTGGCGTCAGGGGGTTCGTCGCCCGCTGGCGTCGTCCTGCTGGGGACGGTCGGTGCAGTAGCAGGCTGGGCGGCGCGCGATGCGTTCCTCGGACGCAGCATGCGCAGCCGCCAGCGCTCGATCGAGGGCCACCTGCCCACTTTCGCTGATCTGCTCGCATTGGCAGTGGCATCGGGTGCGTCGCCGGCGGCAGCGCTGGACCACGCAGCCCGCACGATGATCGGTCCGCTTGCCGACGAGGTCGCGCGCTCGGGCGACGATCTCCGCTGCGGAGTGCCGGTCGATGGGGCGATGAGTGGGCTCGCTGACCGGTGCGGACTTGCGTCCGTGCAGCGGTTCGTCGACGGCATCCTCATCGCGCTGGAGCGCGGGACGCCCCTCGCCGAGGTGCTGCGCGCCCAAGCCGGCGACGTGCGAGCCGACCAGCGTCGCCGGCTGATGGAACTCGCGGGTCGCAAGGACGTCGCGATGCTCGTCCCGATCGTCTTTCTCGTCCTGCCCAGCGTCGTGCTCGTTGCTGTGTTCCCTGGCATCCAGGCCCTGCGCATCGTCGTCCCCTGACATCCCATCGAAGAGAGGACTGCCATGTCTCACCCGCTCCTGCACCATCGGCTCGCCCGCGCCATCCTGCGCCGTCTCGGCGACGATCGCGGCGACGTGCCCGGCTGGGTTCTCATCACCGTCATGACTGCTGGGCTCGTGACGGCATTGTGGCTCGTGGCCGACGACCAGCTGACGGCCGTGCTCGGTCGCTCGATCAGCTCGGTCACGAAGCCGTAGGCCGTGCATCGCCGATTCGCCGAGCGGGGTGATCAAGGCAGCGCGGTCGTCGAGTTCGTGCTCGTCGTGCCGCTGTTGCTCGTCGTTGCCGTTGGCGTGCTGCAGGTCGCGCTCGCTCTGCATGTGCGATCGACCCTCACCAGTGCCGCGGCTGAAGGTGCTCGCGCGGCCAGTCTCGCGGGTGCCGATCCTGCGGCTGGTGTGCGCCGCACGCGTGGTCTTCTCGACGGCAGCGTCGCCGGTGGTGTCGTACGTGATGTCACCGCGCGCGGTTCGGTTGTCGACGGGCTGCCCGTTGTCGAAGTGCGCATCGACGCGACCCTGCCGCTCGTCGGCCTGCTCGGTCTGACGGCGATGAGCGTCGAGGGCCATGCCCTGCAAGAGGGAGTGGGCTGATGGGCCGACGACAGCACCGGCGTAGCCGCGTCGATGACCGCGGGGCGGCAATGATCGAGTTCATCGTCATCGGGGTCGGTGTCATCGTGCCGCTGGCGTATCTCGCTATCAGTGCGGTCACCGTGCAGGCCGCCGCGTTCGCGAGCACGCAGGCCGTCCGTGAGGCGGGTCGTGCGTTCAGCACATCAACGACTGCGCAGGAGGGTCGGGCGCGCGCACGGGTGGCCGCGCAGCTTGCCTTCGCTGACCAGGGCATCGAGCTTCCTGCCAATGCGCTACGCATCACGTGCGCCGAGGGGGAGTGCCTGGCCCCCGGCTCGGTTGTCGATGTCGAACTCGACTGGTCCGTGCCGCTGCCCTGGCTGCCCGGATCCCTCGCTGCCGACGTGCCTGCCCGCATCCCGATCGAGGCGACGCACCGGGTGCCCGTCGACGACTACCGCAGCAGCCCAGGCGCCCCGTCATGAATCGCGCGAGCGACGACCGCGGCAGCGTGCTCATCCTCGGGGTCGGTTTGATCGCCGTGGTTCTCCTTGCCGTCGCCGTGCTGGCCGACGCCTCGGTGGCCTTCCTGCAGCGCCAGCAGCTCTTCGCCCTCGCTGATGCGGCGGCCCTCGCGGGCGCGCAGGCGATCGACCTCGACGCCTACTACGCCGATGGCGCCTCCGCCGCGACGCGGCTCGACGCGGTGGCCGTGCCCGGGCGAGTCCGGGCTCATCTGGAGCGTTCCCGTGCCGCCGATGCGATCGACGGCCTCGTCGTTGACCACATCACGTCGGACGGCCAACGGGTCGTGGTGGCCTTGAGCGCGCCCCTGCTGCTGCCCTTCCTACCGGGCTTCGCTGATGCTCGAGTGGCGGTCGAGGCCCGCTCGCAGCTCGCCTACCTCGGAAGCGGCTGAGCCCGGGCCCCTATCCTTGTCTCACCATGGCCGCCATCGAACTCCCCGAACGCCTCTCCGCCCTCGAGACCACGCTCGGCAGCATCGAGACCGTGCTCGACATCCCCGCCATGAAGGTGCAGCTCGCCGAGCTCGAGGCCGAGGCATCCGTGCCCGATCTGTGGGACGACCAGGAGAACGCTCAGCGCGTCACCTCGCGGCTGTCCTTCGTGCAGGGCGAGATCCGCAAGGTCGAGACCCTGCGCGGTCGCCTCGACGATGTCCCGATCCTCTTTGAGCTCGCTGAGGGTGAGGATGACGAGGCAGCGCTGGCCGACGCATACAAGGAGCTTGACTCCGTCACGGCAGCGGTCGCGGAACTTGAGGTCCGCACGCTGCTGTCGGGGGAGTACGACATGCGCGAGGCGTTCGTCTCCATCCGATCCGGTGCAGGCGGCGTCGATGCTGCCGACTGGGCAGAGATGCTCCTGCGGATGTACACGCGCTACTGCGAGCGGCACAACTGGCCGTTCGAGGTCAATGACACGTCGTACGCGGAAGAGGCCGGCATCAAGTCGGCGACCTTCCATGTGAAGGTGCCCTACGCCTACGGCACGCTGTCGGTCGAGCAGGGCACGCACCGTCTCGTCCGCATCTCCCCATTCGACAACCAGGGCCGCCGGCAGACCTCCTTCGCCGAGGTCGAGGTCATCCCGGTCGTCGAGCAGACCGACCATGTCGAGATCCCCGATGACGAACTGCGGATCGACGTCTACCGCTCGTCAGGACCCGGTGGCCAGGGCGTCAACACCACCGACTCCGCGGTCCGCATCACGCACCTCCCGTCCGGCATCGTCGTGTCGTGCCAGAACGAGCGCTCGCAGATCCAGAACCGCGCCTCCGCGATGGCCGTCATGCAGTCGAAGCTCCTCGAACGCCGCCGCCGCGAGGAGCAGGCCAAGATGGACGCGCTCAAGGGCGACACCGCCGGCTCATGGGGCAACCAGATGCGCTCCTACGTCCTGCACCCCTACCAAATGGTCAAGGACCTCCGCACCGAGGTCGAGACCGGCAACACCACCGCAGTGCTCGACGGCGAGATCGACGCCTTCGTAGAGGCGGGCATCCGCTGGCGCAAGCAGACGGCCTAGGCCTTGGCATCATATGGTTAGTCCACTAGACTAACCACATGAAGACAGTCAACATCCATGAGGCGAAGACCCATCTTTCCCGGCTGATCCAGGAGGCTGTCGATGGCGAGGAGTTCGTCATCGCGAAGGCTGGTCGACCCATGGTCAAGGTGACGGCGATCGCGGAGTCGGCTCCGCCGGTGCGTCGCCTCGGATCGATGCGCGGTCAGATCATCGTTCCGGCCGACTTCGACACCATGGATCAGGACGAGATCATCGCGCTGTTCGAGGGCGGCGAATGAGGCTTCTGCTCGATACGCATGTCCTGCTCTGGGTGAAGGGCGAGCCAGAGCGGCTCAGTGATAGTGCCAGGGGCACGATTTTGGATCCAGCAACGGAATTGGTCTTCAGCGTCGTCAGCCTGTGGGAGATCGTCATCAAGTCCGGGCGCCCCAGATCGGGTCTGAGCGTGGACGCCGGTAACTTGCGAGCGGAACTGCTGGAGGACGGCTATTCCGAGCTTGACGTGCAGGCAGCACACGTTCTGGAGGTCGGCACCCTGCCAAAGTTGCACGGTGACCCATTTGACCGCCTGCTCGTCGCTCAGGCAAGGGTTGAGGGCCTCACCCTGATGACTGCGGACCATGCTCTGACCGCCTACCCGGTCGCGTCCATGCCGGCTTAGGGCGCGACCAGCGCCGAAATCCCGCCTGACGGGGCCTTCCGGCCCCAACGCTTACACTGTCGGGCGTGATCCTCTTCGACCACGTGTCCAAGGTCTACCCGACCGCTCAGCGACCCGCCCTTGATGACGTGTCCCTTGAGATCGAGAAGGGGGAGTTCATCTTCCTCGTGGGTCCCTCGGGCTCGGGCAAGTCGACCTTCCTGCGCCTCGTGCTCCGTGAGGAGCGCCCCACGAAGGGCCAGGTGTGGGTGCTGGGCAAGGAGCTGAACCGGCTGTCGAACTGGAAGATCCCCGCGCTGCGGCGCCAGGTCGGCACCGTGTTCCAGGATTTCCGGCTGCTGCCGAACAAGACCGTCTTCGAGAACGTTGCCTTCGCCCTCGAGGTGATCGGCAAGCCGTCGTCACACATCAAGAAGGTCGTCCCGGAGGTCCTCGAGGTCGTCGGGCTGGACGGCAAGGAGGGCCGCCGTCCGGACGAGCTGTCCGGAGGCGAGCAGCAGCGCGTGGCCATCGCGCGCGCATTCGTCAACCGTCCGATGCTGCTCATCGCCGACGAGCCCACCGGCAACCTCGACCCCGGTACATCGATCGGCATCATGAAGCTGCTCGACCGCATCAACAAGCTCGGCACGACCGTGGTGATGTCGACGCATGACTCCCAGATCGTTGACCAGATGCGCCGTCGCGTCGTCGAGCTCGACACGGGCCACATCGTCCGTGACCAGTCGCGCGGCGTGTACGGGTACGCCCGATGAGGGCCACATTCGTTGCAAGCGAGGTCGGCAACGGCCTGCGACGCAACCTGACGATGACGCTCGCCGTGATCATCACGGTCGCGGTGTCGCTCGGCCTCTTCGGCGCCAGCCTGCTGGTTCGGGCGCAGGTCTCGACGATGAAGGACTTCTGGTACGACAAGGTCGAGGTGTCGCTCTTCCTGTGCAGCAAGGGCAGCGACACGCCCTCCTGCGCGGGTGGCCAGGTCACGCCCGCCCAGCGCGATCAGATCAAGTCCGACCTCGAGTCGCTGCGTCCGCTTGTTCAGGACATCTACTACGAGTCCAAGACGGAGGCGTACGCACGCTTCCAGGACCAGTTCAAGAACTCGCCCATCGTCGACAACGTCAACGAGAGCGAGCTGCCCGAATCCTTCCGCGTGAAGCTGGCCGATCCGACGAAGTACGACGTGGTGGCATCCGCGTTTGCGGGCAGACCGGGCATCGAGCAGGTCAATGACCAGAGGCAGATCCTCGACAAGTTCTTCCGACTACTCGGGGGCCTCCAGCTCATCGCCCTGCTGATCGCCCTCGTCATGCTGGTCGTGACGGTGCTGCTCATCGTCAACACGATGCGTGTCGCCGCGTTCAGCAGACGCCGGGAGACCAGCATCATGCGCCTGGTCGGTGCATCGAACTTCTACATCCAGCTGCCGTTCCTCCTCGAGGCAGCGCTGGCTGCCGGACTGGGGGCGATCCTCGCGATTGGCGCGCTCATCCTGATGAAGTCGGTGCTCATCGATCAGGTGCTGGCGCCGTCATTCCAGTTCACGGCGTTCGTCGGCTGGGATCAGGTGCTGGCGATCGCCCCCGTCATGCTGCTGACCGGTGTCGGACTGGCTGGCCTCGCGGCGTTCTTCACGCTGCGCAAGTACCTCCGCGTCTGATGGGCGACCCGGGTATCGAGTTCAAGCCACGTCCGCTCTCGCGGCGCACATGGATTCGGCTCGGGCTGATCACGGTCGTTGTCGCGGTCCTCTACTGGCTCGTCGCGTTCTTCTATAACGCGGAGGGCGGCTACAAATACACGACGCCGCAGCAGCCGATCACCGGCAGCGGAGTGGTTGTCGACGTGGATCCGGTCACGGTGGATGCGCAGACCAACCTGGTCGATCTGTATTTGAACTTCACCGTGGTCGGCCCGGATCTCGTTGACTCCGACGGACACCTCACTCAGAACGTGCGCGTGATCCTGGATGCGGGATCCGGTACGCGGGAGCTTCGCTTCCCGACGGGCACGGTCCCCAATCCGACGACGATCGAGTTACCGCTGAACGGCGAGCTCGCGCAGTACCCGTTCGACACCCATGACGGCAGCGGCTTCATCGCGGCAGACACGTATACGCGGAACGCGGACACGTCGCTCACCTCCAACGCGATGCTGCCGGTCGGCGTGACGATGACGACGGGCGTGAGCGGCTGGGACACGGCCGTTGATGTGACCCCCACAGCTGCGGGGGCCGCCATGGGCCTCACGTTCTCGCGGGCCTTCTCGACCCAGGCGTTCGCGATCATGCTGCTGGTCCTTGCAGTGCTGCTTGCCGCGTCAACGGTGGTCGTCGCCTTCCTCGTCGCCAGCCAGCGCCGCCGGGCTGAGATCGGCTTGATGTCCTGGACGGCGGCACTGCTGTTCGCGCTCCCCGCCCTGCGAACCTTCATGCCCAACAGTCCGCCGATTGGCGCTGCCATCGACATGTACGTCTACCTGTGGGTCATGGCGGGTGCGATCGCTGCCGCCATCATCATGATCGTGACGTGGGTGCGGCAGTCCGGCCGGGAGCTCAAGATCGACCCGACAGCCGGCATCGGCTCGGTGCCGCACATCCCCGACGCGCCCAGCGCAGACAGTCTGGGGGACTGACCATGCCGCGTGAAACCGGGCGCAAGCTTGTGGCCCAGAACAAGAAGGCCCGCTACGACTACTCGATCGAGGATGTCTACGAGGCGGGCATGGTGCTGACCGGCACTGAGGTGAAGTCACTGCGTGCGGGACGCGCCTCGCTCGTCGATGGCTACGCCACTCTCGACGACGGCGAGCTGTGGCTGCGTGGGGTGCACATCCCCGAGTACACGCAGGGCACCTGGACCAACCACGAGCCGCGGCGCCCGCGCAAGCTACTGCTCCACAGTGAGGAGATCCGCCGGATCGCTCTCAAGTTGCGGGAGTCGGGCATCACACTGGTGCCGCTCGCCCTCTACTTCCAGGACGGTCGAGCGAAGATCGAGATCGCCGTGGCCCGGGGCCGCAAGAGCTACGACAAGCGGCAGGCCATCGCCGAACGTGAGTCCAAGCGGGAGACCGATCGGGCCGTCGGCCGTCGCGGCTGAGGCAGCCCAGACGCCCTTCCGCCCAACGAAGCGGTCACTGACCGAGCATCTCTGACCAACTGTCCGAATTGCACTATTCGGTGGGGTCTGATCTTCCCTAGACTCCATCCACCCGCCCCTCGGAGGAATCCCATGCGCACGTCGTCCCGCACCCGCACGCTCGGCCTCGCTGTTGCCAGTGGGCTAGTCCTCACCGGACTTGCCGCGGCCACCGCCGCGACGCCCGTCTCCGCCGCTCCGGGCGGCAACGCCCTCGTGACCCAGCTGATCGTCAAGTACGAAGCCGGTGTCAGCCCGCAGGATGCGAAGGGCAATGCCACGGGTGACGACGAGCTGGGGGAGGACGAGCACGGCCTCAAGCCGGGCAAGTACCTGGGCTTCGGCTACTACAGCGTCACTCTGCCGAAGGCGGTTGACGAGGCCACGGCCGAGGGACTGTCGAAGAAGCTCGAGGGGTCCAGCAAGGTCGCCGTCGCCGAGCCCGATGGCATCGTCACGATCTCGGGATCGGGCATCGAGACGCCGGCGACCTGGGGCATCGACCGGATCGACCAGACCGCACTTCCGGTGGACAACACCTACAACTACACGCAGTCCGGTGCCGGCGTGACGGCTTACATCGTCGACACGGGCATCCTGGCGTCGCATAGCGAGTTCTCGGGCCGGGTCCGGAGCGGCTTCAAGGCGTCGGATGTTCTGGATGGTTCCGGAACCACCGACTGCAATGGCCACGGGACTCACGTCGCGGGCACCGTGGCGGGATCTACCTACGGGGTCGCGAAGGACGCATCCCTCGTCGCGGTTCGCGTTCTGAACTGCGCAGGGTCCGGCTCCTGGTCGGGTGTCATCGAAGGCATCAACTGGGCCGCAAGTGATCACGCGGGCGGGCCGGCGGTCCTCAACATGAGCCTTGGCGGCGGCTTCAGCCAGGCCGTCAATGATGCGACGGCGGCGGCGGTGGCCGATGGCATCACCGTGGTGGTGGCCTCCGGCAACAGCAACGCCGATGCCTGCACATCAAGCCCGGCGAGTACTCCGACGGCGATCACAGTGAACGCGACGGACATCACCGATGCCCGCGCGACCTTCTCCAACTACGGCTCCTGCACCGACATCTACGCTCCCGGCGTGAACATCACGTCGTCCTGGTACACAAGCAACACGGCCACCAACACGATCAGTGGCACCTCGATGGCTACCCCGCATGTTGTCGGTGCGGCAGCGCGCATTCTCGAGGCAAACCCCGCGTACACGCCCGCTCAGGTCTGGGCAGCGATGAGTGCCGCAGCGACGTCGCGCACCGCGTATGTCTCGGGCGACGCGACCAAGTTCCTCTACCTCGCTCCCGGCCCCGTCGTTCCGGCGGCGCCGTCCGCACCGACCGCTCTCGCAGTCAAGGCGGGATCCTCGGCGCTTACGCTCACCTGGGCGGCACCGGCGAGCCTCGGAGGCAGCGCCATCAGCAGTTACACCGCCGCGTTGTTCGATGCGTCGACCAACGGCGCGCAGGTCGGCAGTGATTGTCCGACGGCGACGCTCACCTGCAGCTTCACCGGTCTGACCAACGGCACGACGTACTGGGCTCAGGTCACCGCGACCAACACGACGGGCACCGGCCCGGCAACCACCCGCGTCAGCGGCGTTCCCGCAGTGGTCTCGACGGCACCGGGCCAGCCCACCAGCGTCAGCGCTGCGCGTGGCACCAGCGGCCAGGCCGTGGTCACGTGGACCGTCCCCGCATCCAACGGCGGCAGTGCGATCACCGGCTTCACGGCCCGCGCGTACACCGCCGCATCGGGTGGCACCGCTGCTCGGACCTGCACCGTCTCCGGCGCAGCTGCGACCACCTGCACGATCGCGAGCCTCACCAACGGCACGACGTACTACGTCGACGTGATCGCCACCAATGCCGTCGGGAGTAGCGCGGCATCGTCGCCTCGCGTCACGGTCGTGCCGGCAACCGTGCCGGGTGCGCCGCGCACGGTGACCGCGACGGCGGCGGTCAAGTCGGCAGTGGTCAAGTGGGCGGCGCCGACCTCGACCGGCGGCAGTGCCATCACCGGTTACACGGCCCGCGCCTGGTCAGCTTCGACCGGCGGAACGCAGGTCTCGTCCTGCGGCTGGACCACCGGCACCCTCACCTGCACGATTCCGACCCTCATCACTGGCACTCGGTACTACGTCGACGTGGTGGCCACCAACGCGGTGGGCACGGGCGCGGCATCGACCCGGGCGTCCGTTACGGCCAAGTAGGTCGGGGCCAAGGGCATTTGGCAGTGTCCGATAGTGGACGTACCATCGTTAGTGAGCGGGTTCGCCCGCTCGTCGCTTGATAACTAAACATGGGGGTGAACGGTTTCGACGGGCAGATGTCTTGACCGGAGAAGCGTGTCGAGAATCCAGGGTGATCTCGTTAAGAATCCTTGGAAAAACAATAACTGCCAATAACAAGCAGTCAGCTGAGTCCTACGCCCTCGCGGCGTAGTACATAGATCAGCCGTCAGCCCAATGCGTCCCCGAATTGGGGTCTGACGTCGCTAGGGGACTCACCAATCGCTCCGGT
>CAIVQM010000176.1 GCA_903908025.1 uncultured bacterium | reverse complement strand
GTCGGTGCTTCTCGGATTCACTCCGGACAACGTCGAGAACATCGTGTCCGTCGACCGGTATCTGTCCTTCTTCCTGCGAACGATCCTCGTCTTCGGCATCGGCTTTCTGGTGCCGCTCATGCTCGTCCTCCTCAACTTCGCCGGGGTGCTGACCGGCCGGCGACTGCTGAGCTGGTGGCGCTGGATCGTCATCGTCGTGCTGGTCTTCGCCGCGGTCGCCACTCCGACCGGCGACCCCATCAATCTCATGCTGCTGGCCGGACCGATCATGGTGCTGGTCGGGATCGCGGTGTGCGTCATGCTTCTGAACGATCGCAGGCGCGACCGTCGCCGGAAGTCCTCCGGTGAGGACTTCTCCGATCTCAACGACGACGAGATCTCGCCCCTCGACACTGCGCCTATCCCGGTTGATGACCCGCCTGTCGACGAGGCCACCTGACGTGGCCGGTGAGGTTTATCTCATCGCGAACCCGACGGCTGGCGGGGGCCGCGGGTCGCGCCATGCGAGCCTGGCGGCGAAGACCCTGAATGACGCTGGCATTGCCTGCCGACTGGTCCACCCTTCGTCGGCCCAGGACACCACCCGAACGGCCGCAGCGGCCGTCACCGCAGGCGCGCGGGCCGTTGTGGCCTGCGGCGGCGATGGAACCGTCCACGCGGTCCTGCAGGGCCTGATCGGAAGCAACGTGCCCCTCGGCATCGTCGCGGGTGGGTCGGGCGACGACATCGCGGCCGGCCTCGGCTTCCCGACGGGCGATGGCGACCGCATCGCCGCTGGTCTGATGAGTGCCTTGGCACAGGATTCGTTCCGACTCATCGACGTTGGCGAGGCGAGCACTGACGACGGCGCGACGTGCTATTTCCTCGGTGTGCTCTCCACGGGCTTCGACTCGTCGGTCAATGAACGGGCGAACACCATGGCCCGCCTCGGCGGGCAGCGCTACAACATCGCCATCGTCCGCGAGCTGGCGTCCTTCACCGCTCTCGACTACACCGTTGACATCGACGGTGAGGTCATCACCGGCCCCGGGATGCTCGTCTCCGTGGGCAACGGGCCCCGTTATGGCGGCGGCATGCGCGTGTGTCCCGAGGCCCAGTCGGATGACGGACTGCTCGACATCACGTGGCTCGGAGCGGTGTCGAAGCCCACCTTCCTGCGCGTGTTCCCGAGTGTCTTCAAGGGCACCCACATCCATCATCCGGCCGTGCGGACCTTCCGTGGCCGCTCCCTGACCATCGCGGCCGCGGGACAGATGGCCTACGCCGATGGCGAGCGAATCGGCCCGCTGCCGGTCGCGATCGCCGTTCGTCCGGGAGCATTGCGCGTGCTGCCTGCCTGACCGGGAGCACGGGCCGTAGCCTGAGGCCATGCCCAGCCCAGCCGAACGGTATGCCGCCGCGAAGTCACGCGCGGTGATCGAGCGCTCAGACGTGGGCGCCTTCGCCGCTGGCTATGTCTTCGGCCTCGACGACTTCCAGATCCGGGCCTGCCAGGCCCTTGAGTCCGGGCGCGGGGTGCTCGTCGCCGCCCCGACCGGAGCGGGCAAGACCGTGGTGGGCGAGTTCGCCATTCACCTTGCCCTGGCCCAAGGGCGCAAGTGCTTCTACACGACACCTATCAAGGCCCTGTCGAACCAGAAGTACAACGATCTCGTCGCTCGCCACGGGGCATCGCAGGTCGGGCTCCTGACCGGCGACAACAGCATCAATGGAGAGGCCCCGATCGTCGTCATGACGACCGAGGTGCTCCGCAACATGCTGTACGCGGGCTCCTCAACTCTCCACGATCTCGGCTATGTCGTCATGGACGAGGTGCACTACCTCGCCGACCGGTTCCGCGGTGCGGTCTGGGAGGAGGTCATCATCCACCTGCCGCAATCCGTCACCGTGGTGGCGCTGTCGGCCACCGTGAGCAACGCGGAGGAGTTCGGTGCCTGGCTGGCCACGGTACGCGGCGAGACCGCGATCGTCGTCGAGGAGCACCGGCCCGTGCCGCTGTGGCAGCACGTCATGGCCGGCCCGCGAATGCATGACCTGTTCGTCGACGATGACCAGCAGATCGTCAACCCCGAACTGGTCCGGATGGCCCGTGAGGCGGAACGTCAAACCCCTCGGCACGGCGAGAAGCGACGCGGACCGGACCGCACCCGCGGACGGGGACCCAAGACACCGTGGCGCAGCGAGGTGGCCGAGCGACTCCAGCGAGAGGGCCTGCTGCCGGCCATCTACTTCCTGTTCAGCCGGGCTGGCTGCGACGAGGCGGTGCGTCAGTGCCTGCATGCCGGGTTGCGCCTTACGTCGGCCGACGAGCGCAAGGCCATCCGGGCGATCACCCTCGACGCGACCCGTCAACTGCCGGACGATGATCTGGCCGCCCTGGGCTTCGATGAATGGCTGGAGGCCCTCGAGCGCGGACTCGCAGCGCACCACGCCGGTCTTCTTCCGGTGTTCAAGGAGATCGTCGAGACGCTGTTCCAGCAGGGCCTGTGCAAGGTGGTCTTCGCCACGGAGACCCTTGCTCTCGGGATCAACATGCCAGCGAAGTCCGTGGTGCTCGAGCGTCTGGTCAAGTGGAATGGCGAGACCCACGTCGACCTGACCCCGGGGGAGTACACGCAGCTCACCGGACGCGCGGGACGACGTGGCATCGACGTCGAGGGGCACGCTGTCGTCCTGTGGCAGCCCGGCCTCGACCCGCGGTCCCTTGCGGGTCTAGCCTCCACGCGGACCTACCCGCTGCGGTCCTCGTTCCAACCGTCTTACAACATGGCCGTCAACCTCGTCTCCCGGATGGGCCGGCATGCCGCACGCGAGGTACTGGAGACCTCCTTCGCACAGTTCCAGGCCGACCGTGCGGTCGTCGGGCTCGCCACTGAACTGCGACGCGTCGAGGAGGCTCGCGACGGCTACCTCGACTCGATGTCCTGCCACCTCGGCGACTACTTCGAGTACTCGGAACTGCGTGAGTCGCTCTCCAGGCGAGAGAAGGACCTGACCCGTCGAGCGGCGGCCGATCGCCGGGACGCGGCCGAGGAAGCCTGGCTCGGCCTGAAGCAGGGCGACATCTTCATGATCCCCACCGGACGCCGGTCTGGGCCTGCCGTGGTGCTCGATCACCGTCGCAGTCGCAGCCCTCGCGACGCCACGCGGCCGATGGTGCTCACCGCTGATGGCCAGGTGCGTCGCGTCTCGATCGCAGACACCAGCCAGCCCATCGAGGCGTTCACCAGCATCCAGATCCCGAAGGGATTCGTCGCAAAGGACGTGCGCGCCCGACGGGAACTCGCAGCCGCCCTGCACGCGGCGGTGGCGGAGGTGCCGTACGACGAACGTCGACGACAGGCTGCGACCAGCGAGGACGAGCAGATCGCCCGACTGCGCGCGCAACTGCGGCACCATCCTTGCCATGGCTGTTCCGATCGGGAGGCCCACGCCCGTTGGGCAGAGCGCTACCACCGCACCAACCGCCAGGTGCGCGATCTGCAGCGGCGCGTCGAGGGGCGTACGAACTCGATCGCCCGCCGCTTCGACAAGGTGTGCGAGGTCCTGACGGACCTGGGCTACCTGACATCGTGGGACGACTCAGCCGAGGTCACCGCCCCCGGCCACATGCTCATGCGCCTGTACACCGAGTCGGACCTGCTCGCCGCACAGTCCCTGCTGGACGGTGCCTGGAACGAGTTGACCCCGGCCGAGCTGGCCGCCGTCTGCTCCGCCGTCGTGTACGAGTCACGTGGCAAGGACGACGACACACCCCCAGCAATGCCGAACCGCAAGGTGCGCGAGAGTGTCGAGCGACTAGGCACGCTGTGGGCCGAACTGCACGATCTCGAGACGCGACACGGTCTCGACATCACCCGGTCACCCGACGCGGGAATCGTCGACGCCACCTTCCGCTGGGCAGGTGGCGCGAACCTGCTGCAGGTGCTGACGCATGCCGACATCACCGCCGGTGACTTCGTGCGATGGATGCGTCAGGTCATCGACCTGCTGGGTCAGATCGCGCAGGCTGTCGACCCCGCGGACCCCCTGCGGCTGACCGCCCACGCGGCCAGCGACCTCGTCAGCCGGGGCGTGGTGTCCTACTCGTCGACCGTCTGACGATCCAGCGCGGCCAGCAGGTCGGCCACCTGTCGCTGGACACCCCAGCGGGCTGCGAGATCGGCCACGACATCAGGATCGCCGGTCCGGCCCGACAGAGATGGGACCGGCCCCGGCAGTTCGAGGTCGCGTACGACGGTTGTCACCCGCTCCGCTCGACCGATCGCGTCGGCGTTCTCGAGAAGTGAGCTGGCCAGTCGTGGCGTCATCGGCCGGACCGGGGTCATGGCGGACGCAGCCGCCAGGATCCCGTCCATCGAGCCGAAGGCGAGGACGAGCGCCGCAGCGGTCTTGGCGCCGATGCCCGGAACGCCGGGAAGCCCGTCCGAAGGGTCGCCGCGCAGTACCGCGAGGTCGACATACCGCTCGGGCGGGACACCGAAACGATCGAGGGCGACGACCGGGTCGATAAGTGGCCACTTCTCCATCCCGCCATTCACGGTGAGCAGCACGCGGGTGTGAGTGTCGATGAGTTGAACGAGGTCTCGGTCGCCGGTCACCACGATGCATGGCACGGCGCTCTGAGTCGCAACACTGCCGATCACGTCGTCGGCCTCGTATCCGTCCACACCCCAGCGGGGCAGGCCCATGGCATCGAGCAGTTGACCGATCGCTTCAGCCTGCGGTCCCAGGGACTCGGGCTCGGCCTCGCCGCCCGATCCGTCACCCGCACCGTCGTCCGCCACCCGGTGGGCCTTGTAGGTCGGCACCAGGTCGACCCGCCAGGCCGGTCGCCAGTCGGCGTCCCAGCACGCCACGAGCGCCGTCGGGGCGTACATATCGACCAGACGGGTGACCGTGCTGAGGAAGCCGCGCACGGCGTTGTGCGGGCGACCGTCCGGTGCCGTCATCTTCTCCGGCAGGGCATAGAAGGAGCGGTAGTACAGGGAGGCCGAATCCAGGGCCAGGGTCGATCGCTGCCGAGGGGACATGGCCGCAGTGTGCCACCGGTCCCGCTCCCGATCAGCACATAGACTCGTGCGGACGATCGGAGGATCCATGCACGGTGGCCCGCACGAGGCTCGACTCGCGTCCGTCCAAGCACTGGCGGCCGCCAACGGTATTGATGCCGTCCTGATCACCCCGGGCCCGGATCTGCGCTACCTCGTGGGCTACGACGCCGTCCCGCTCGAGCGCCTCACCTGCCTGGTCATCCCGGCCGACGGCGACCCGGTGCTCGTCGCCCCGCGCCTGGAGTTGCTGGCCGCGCAGGCGAGCCCCATCGGTGATCTCGGACTCGCCATCCGCTCCTGGGGCGAGAGTGATGATCCCTACGCTCTGGTGGCCAGCCTGATCCCGCGTGCGGCCACGGTCGCACTCGACAACCACATGTGGGCGGAGAAGGTGCTGGCCCTGCGCACTGCCCTGCCGAGCGCAGCGCAGACACTGGCCGGACCCGTCATCTCGCATCTGCGCATGCGCAAGGACGCCACCGAGGTTGCTGCCCTGCTTGCTGCGGGCGATGCGATCGACCGCGTGCACGCCGCCGTCCCGGAGCTGCTGCGCGCCGGCCGGACCGAGCGCGAAGTTGGCGCGCAGATCTCCGAGTTGATCCTCGATGAAGGTCACGTACGCGTCGACTTCATCATCGTCGGCAGCGGTCCCAATGGGGCGAGCCCGCACCACGAGGTGTCCGACCGCGTTCTCAAGCAGGGGGATGTCGTGGTCGTCGACATCGGCGGCACGATGCCCGACGGCTATCGCAGCGACTGCACGCGCACGTACGCCATCGGACAGCCTTCGCCGGAGTTCGTCGATCACTACGCGGTTCTCCTGCAGGCGCAGCAGACCGCGGTGGCATGGGCACGGGCCGGCGTCACATGCGCCAGCGTCGATGCGGCAGCCCGCACCGTCCTCAGCGATGCCGGACTGGGTGACCTGTTCATCCACCGAACCGGCCATGGCATCGGGCTCGAGACACATGAGGAGCCCTACATCGTCTCCGGCAACGACACCGTGCTCGATGAGGGCATGGCCTTCAGTATCGAGCCAGGCTTCTACGTCGAAGGGATGTTCGGTGCACGCATCGAGGACATCGTGATCGCCACCGCCGACGGAGTGCTTGTTGCCAACCATCAGACCCACGATCTGGTCGTGGTCTGATGGCATACGTGTGGAAGGGTGCGTCTGTCACGCGTCTGCTGCCCACCGAGGAGTCGGTCGAACTCCTGTCACTCGTGGAGGACTTCGCGGCTGCTGAGCTCGCTCCGCGTGTCAGTGCCGACGAGGCCGCGGCCATCTTCCCGCGCGATCTGCTCCGCGGGCTGGGGGAGATCGGTGTCCTGGGGCTGCCCTTCGACTCCGCATACGGAGGTGCCGATCAGCCCTACGAGGTCACCCTGCAGGTGCTCGAGGAGGTGGCGCGCGCGTGGCTCAGTCTCGGAGTCAGCGTCAGCGTCCACTACCTGTCCTGCTTCCCGCTGGCCGCTTTCGGCACTGACTCGCAGCGCGATCGCTGGCTTGCCGACATGGTCGGTGGCGAGCTGCTCGGCGGCTACTGCCTGTCAGAGTCGCACTCAGGATCCGATGCCGCCGCCCTCACCACCGCAGCAGTTCGCGATGGCGATACCTATGTCGTCAACGGCACGAAGGCGTGGATCACCCATGGCGGTCGGGCCGACTTCTACTCCGTGATGGTCCGCACGAGCGACGATGGTGCGCGCGGCATCAGCTGCCTGCTCGTCGACGGATCCACGCCCGGACTCAGCTCTGCTCCGCCAGAGCGCAAGATGGGTGCCACCTCATCCCCGACCGCGCAGGTGATCCTCGACAACGTCCGCGTAGATGCCGATCGGCTCATGGGCGCGGAGGGCGGCGGCTTCACGGTCGCCCTCGCCGCACTTGATGCGGGTCGGCTCGGGATCGCTGCGTGTGCCGTCGGCCTCGCCCAGGCAGCCCTCGATGCGGCAGCCGCTTATGCCGATGATCGTCGGCAGTTCGGGCGTCCCATCGCCGAATTCCAGGGCATCTCGTTCATGCTGGCCGACATGGCGACGGCCATCGCTGCAGCGCGTGCGCTCTATATCGAGGCAGCGCGGTTCAAGGACGCCGGCCTGCCCTTCGGAACGATGGCCGCGATGGCCAAGTTGGCCGCAACCGATGCCGCGATGATGGTGACCACGGACGCCATCCAGGTCCTGGGCGGTGCTGGGTACACGCAGGACTTCCCTGTTGAACGCTACTTCCGCGAGGCGAAGGCTCTCCAGATCGTCGAGGGCACCAATCAGGTGCAGCGCGTCGTCATCGGACGGGCCCTCGCCCGACGGCGTCCCAGCTCGTGACGTCTCCGGCCTGGGCGTCCTCCGAGCGAGTCCTGCTTCACGGCGGAACCATCTACTCGCCTGTGAGCCCCTTCGCGACGGCCATGCTGATCGACGGCGATCGCATCGCCTGGCTCGGCGAGGACTCAGCGGCGCAGGCACATCGTGACTCGGCCCATCGCACCGTGGACCTTCGCGGGGCGCTCGTCACACCGGGCTTCGTCGATGCCCATGTGCACGCGACGAGCACCGGCTTGATGCTCACCGGCCTCGACCTCACGCAAGCAACCTCACTCGCACACATGCTGGCGCTCCTCGAAGCACGCGCCCGCGAGCTTCATGGGGCGACGATCATCGGGCACGGCTGGGATGAGACGCGGTGGCCCGAGGGTCGCCCACCGACCCGCGTCGAGATTGATCGGGCATCGTGGGGGAGTGTCGCCTACCTCTCGCGGGTGGACGTGCACTCTGCCGCGGTTTCGAGCGCACTGGTGGCCATGGTTCCCGGCGTGCAGGGCCTCGCGGGCTTTGATCCCTCGGGACCGGTCAGCCAGCAGGCTCACCATGCGGTGCGCGACTACATCCTTGGCGGCATCGACGCGCCACAGCGGCAGGCAGCGCACACGGTGATGCGTACGCATGCCGCGTCGCTCGGCATCGTCGCCATGCACGAGATGGCAGGTCCCACGATCTCCAGTGAAGCCGACCTCCGTGACCTGCTGATGACCGCCGCCGCTGTTTCAGGGCCGCTGGTGACGGGCTACTGGGGCGAACTGGCTTCGTCCGGAGGCATCGAACGTGCACGGGATCTCGGTGCCTACGGAGTGGCCGGCGACCTCTTCGTCGACGGTGCTATCGGTTCGCGGACCGCCTGCATGTGCGCGCCCTACGCGGACGATCAGGCGACGAATGGCGCGCGCTACCTCACGGCGGACGACGTCAGCGCCCATGTCGTTGCAGCGACGCAGGCAGGCTTGCAGGCCGGCTTCCACGTCATCGGCGACAGCGCAGCAGCCTCCGTCTTCGACGGCTTCCGTGCTGCCGAGCGACAGCTCGGTACGTCGGCATTACGCATGCGCGGACACCGACTCGAGCACGCCGAATGCCTCTCTGACTCGGACATCACCGCCATGGCCGACCTGGGCATTTCCGCGAGCATGCAGCCCATGTTCGACGGTCTGTGGGGTGGCCCGGGCGGCATGTACGAGCAACGGCTTGGCGCAGATCGGGCGCGCGTCATGAATCGGTTCGCCGATCTCGTCGGTGCTGGCGTGCTCGTTGCGTTCGGCTCCGATGCGCCGGTGACCGAGGTCGGGCCATGGCAGGCGGTGCGCGCTGCCGTGCATCACGGCACCCCCGAGCAGTCCCTGTCCGCCCGCGCGGCGTTCTCCGCGCACACTCGGGGAGGGTGGCGCGCTGTAGGCGAGCATGCTGCTGGCGTCCTGGCGCCGGACGCTCCCGCCCATCTGGCGTTCTGGGAGTCGAGCGAGGTGACGGTGCAAGCGGCCGATTCGCGCGTGGCCGCCTGGTCGACTGATCCCCGATCGGGAACACCGGGGCTGCCCGCACTGCATGCCGACGCACCGCTGCCGCGGTGCCTGCGCACCGTGGTTGCTGGCACCGTCATCTTCGACAGCGGCGATCTCGAGCCGTAGCCGATGTCCGCACCCGTGCCTGAACCAACTCCGCTGCCGCCAGGCCCCCTGCTGCCCCTGCGCGTGGCCGCGCCCCTGGCGCTTCTCGCCGGAGTGCTCCTGTGGCTGGCATTCCCTCCCGTCGCGATCGGTCCGTCGGCAGTCGTCGGCGTGGCCCTGCTGTCAGCCGCCCTGTGGCGCGCGTCGGTTCGCCGCGGCCTCGGCCTCGGGCTGTCCGCCGGCCTGGTCTTCTTCCTGCTGCTCCTCGAGTGGATGCGCGTGATCGGCCCGGATGCATGGGTGATGCTCGCTCTCCTGTGTGCGTCGTGGATCGCCCTGCTGGGAGCCGCCACCGCCATCGTCACGCGACTGCCGGCCGCCCCGGTCTGGATCGCCTGCCTGTGGGTGCTGGCGGAAGCCCTGGGGGGACGCATACCCTTCGGCGGTTTCCCGTGGGGGAACCTCGCGTTCGCACAGCCGGACTCCATCCTCGGCAAGTGGGCCCCGCTGGGCGGCACGCCTCTGGTGACGTTCGTGGTCGCCCTCCTCGGCGCGGCTCTGGTGTCCGCGACTATCAGCATCCGTCGTCACGAACGCCGGCCGGCCCTCATCTGGCTGGGAGTTGTCGTGCTCGGCGTCCTGGTGCCCGTTGCCTTGCCCGCAACGACCGGCGGTGACGATGTCGGAGGACCGTCCAGTGCGACGATCGCCCTCGTGCAGGGGGGCACTCCGCAGACCGGAATGGGCGCAATGGACGTGCGACGAGCGGTGCTTGACAACCACGTTGCGCAGACGATGCTGCTCGCCGCAGCCATCCGATCCGGACAGGAGCCGCAGCCGGACTTCGTGCTGTGGCCGGAGAACGCCTCCGATATCGACCCGTTCGCCGACACGGCGGCCGCCGATGCCATCAGTGCCGCGGCCAAGGCGGTTGGTGCGCCGATCCTCGTCGGCGCCGTCACGGCGGTTCCGGGCAACCCTGACGGCGTCTGGAATGTCGGGATCGTCTGGGATCCAGAGGCCGGTCCTACCCAGATGTACATCAAGACCCATCCGGTTCCGTTCGGCGAGTACATCCCATTCCGCGACGTGGTCGCGGGACTCGTCGGGCGCTTCGATCGCGTGCCCCGCGACTTCATCCCCGGGTCCGAGCCGGGGAACCTGGTGATCGGTGGGGTCGCGGTCGGGAACGTCATCTGCTTCGAGATCGCGTACGGCGAGGTTGTCAATGCTGTGGTGGACGGCGGCGCCCGAGTGATCACGGTGCAGACCAACAACGCCACCTACGGCGGGACCTCCCAGCCTGCCCAGCAACTCGGCATCGAACGCATCCGCGCGATCGAGGCCGGCCGATCCCTTCTGGTCGCGTCGACATCGGGCATTTCCGCAGTGGTGGACTCCAGCGGTGGGATCACCCAGCGGCTGGACGAAGGGGAGCAGGGCTGGCTCACCGCGGAGGTGCCGTTGCGCGGTGAGCTAACCCTCGCGACGCGCATCGGGCACGTTGTCGAGCTTCTCCTATGCCTCGCAGGCCTACTGGCGCTGGTCCTCGGAGCATCGTGGTCGCGTGTCAGTCGCCGTCGTGGCATCGCCTAGGCTGGCCTGCGTGAGCGCCACCTCCTTCGCCGACCTCGGCCGCATCGTGGTGATCATCCCCACCTTCAACGAGTTGGCGAACCTGCCGATCGTCGTTGAGCGCGTCCGTCGCTCCGTCCCGGAGGCCCACATCCTCGTCGCGGACGACAACTCGCCCGATGGCACCGGTCGCATCGCCGACGAGATCGCGGCCACGGACGACCATGTTCACGTCATGCACCGCCTGGGCAAGGAGGGGCTCGGAGCCGCCTACCTGGCCGGCTTCGCGTGGGCCCTGCAGGAGGGCTACGACGTCGTCGTCGAGATGGATGCGGATGGTTCGCACCAGCCGGAGCAGCTCCCTCGACTGCTCGTGGCACTGCGCGATGCCGATCTCGTCCTCGGTTCGCGATGGGTGTCCGGTGGCGCGACGGAGAACTGGCCGAAGAGCCGCCGTTTCATCTCCCAGGGCGGCAGCGCATACACGCGCATGATGCTCGGTGTGCCGCTGCGCGATGTCACTGGCGGCTACCGCGCTTTCCGCGCGGACACGTTGCGCCGCCTCGACCTGCATGAGGTCGCCTCGCAGGGCTACTGCTTCCAGATTGACCTTGCCTGGCGCGCACTGCAGCGAGGAATGCGCGTTCGTGAGGTGCCGATCACATTCGTCGAACGCACCCAGGGTGCAAGCAAGATGAGCCGAAAGATCGTTGTCGAGGCGCTCTGGCGAGTGACGGCGTGGGGCGTGGACGACAAGGTGACAAGGGTCCGCCGACGCGCACACGCCCGTCGCGCGACTGCCGGAGACGATCACCGATGACCTTCCGCTCACGCCTGCTGGTCTTCGGCTATCCGCTGCTCGAGATTGCGACCGCGTACGCCGTCGCGATGTGGATCGGCTGGGGATGGATGCTCCTGCTTGTCCTGGCCGGGTTCCCGATCGGGTTCGCCATCATGCGCAATGCCGGCGATGGAGCTGTGCGCGATCTGCAGCAGGCATCGGCCACGGGACAGGAGCCTGACTCCGGCCGGCATGCACTGGCCTTCGTGGGTGGCGTGCTGGTGGCCATCCCCGGCTTCTGGAGCGATCTCGTCGGTCTGCTGCTGGTCATCCCGCCGACGCAGCGGCTGTTCCGGCAGAGCGCGCGCACCTGGCTGTCATCGCGCATCACCATGGTCCGGATGCCGGGCGTGCGCTACCCCGGCGGCGACATCATCCAAGGGACGGTAATCCCGAACGAACCGGGCCCGGGCAATCGCCCGGACACCGGTCCGCGAGAGATCGTCTAGGCGGATTTGCGCAGCGCAGCTGCCTGCGTGCCCCGAGTCTCGTGCAGCAGAGCGAGCCGCTCCTCCAGCAGGATCTCCAGATCGGCGATCGTTCGGCGCTCAAGGAGCATGTCCCAATGGGTACGGACGTGCTTGGTGGGCTTCGCCTCCGGGGCCTGCGCATCGGGACGGGTGGCGACCCGTCCGCAGCGGCAGTTCCACTCGAAGGGGATCTCCTCGGCCTCTACGGAGAAGGGGATGACGGTGCGATGCCCCTCTGGGCACGCATAGGAGATGACCAGACGCTCAGCAGGGGCGATACGGGCGTCGGACTCGTAGCTCAGCGCGCCCAGTCGGGTTCCGCGCATCGATTCACTCATGGTCTGTCCCTTCGAGCGGCTTCTTGCGATGACACTTCTGACGCTTCTGGTATTCCCTCGGTTCCCCCGTCCCAAACCCCTCGTGGGGATATCGGTCCGATGGGGACCATCCTGCGTCCGATATGTGCACGGATGATCAGCCCCGGGTAAGGGGCGGGTAAGGTCCCGAACGGCACGTTCGTATTGGTATCAGGATAGGGCACAGTGGACACATGCGACGGTTGAGCGGAGCGGCCCTCGTCGGCGCGCCCGTCCTGGTCCTCAGCCTGGTGCTGCCGCCCACGAGCGTCGGGGCGGCAGCGGGGTCGTCGGGGGAGTGGCAGGTCCGACAGTCCACCTCGTTGGCGACACCTGCCGCGGGATGGCGCACTCGCATGCTTGCCC
>CAIVQM010000175.1 GCA_903908025.1 uncultured bacterium | reverse complement strand
GCGCGTACCTGGGGTATGATTTGACCTCGCAGGTCACTTTCCCCTCGTCGTGCTACCGTTGCTGATCCCGTTGCCGATGCAGGCACCGGATACCGACACTATGTTTCCGTCACCCTGCCCCCCTTTTCGGGCTCATCCGACGCCATGACCGGCTACTCCGACCGCATCAACCACGCGTTCGCCTTCGCGGCCAAGCACCATGATCGACAGGTGCGGAAGGGCACGCGCTTGCCGTACATCACGCACCCCGCGAATGTCGCGCTTATCCTGGCGCGCTATGATCAGCCGGACGACACGGTCATCGCCGGCATCCTGCACGACGTCATCGAGGATTGTGTTCGCGAGAACTGGACCCGCGAAATGCTCGAGGAACGAATTGGCGAGAAGTTCGGCACGGAGGTGCTGGACACAGTGCTCCTGGTGACGCACCGCAAGGTCGATGATGACGGCAACGAGTTGGACAAGCAGGAAAAGAAGGCGGATTACCTGCAGCGGCTGGCGCTGGCCAACGAGTCAGCGCGCTGGGTCTGTGCGGCCGACAAGATTCACAACGCGAGCTCCATCCTGGCGGATCTGCGCCGCACGGTGGATCCGGAGTCGGTGTGGGGGCGGTTCTCCGCCGGCAAGGAAGGGACGATCCGCTGGTACCGTGCGGTGCACGAACGGCTGAAGGGCCTCGGTTTTTCCGGGCCGATCCTCGACGAGCTGCGCGAGGTCACGGAAGCGCTGGAGTTGTACTCCGACATCGGCGCTGGGCACTCGGGCGGGTAGCTGGTGCGGGCGGGCTCCGTTCACTTAACACGGAGACCGGGTTCCGTTCACTTAACACGGAGACCGGAGGAGCACAGAGGGCCACGGAGTACAACAACTGCCTTAAAGGGGTCGCGGCGGACAGTACCATCCGCCACAACCCCTTTGAATTGTCTGTTGTAGTTCTCCGTGGCCCTCCGCGTACCTCCGGTCTCCGTGTTGAAAAAAACGGAGCTTGCTTAAACGGCCGGGTACGTCCGTACCACGTAGTCGTTGAGGATGACAAGGAACTCTTCAACGATCCGGTCGCCTTTGAGCGTCTTCAGCAACGCACCATCCACATACACCGGTGCCTTGGGATCTTCGAATGTTCCCGGCAGCGAGATGCCGATGTTCGCGTGCTTGCTCTCGCCCGGGCCGTTCACCACGCAGCCCATCACCGCCACGTGCATCTCTTCAACACCGGGGTGGGACGCGCGCCATGTCGGCATCTGCTCGCGCAGGTACGTCTGGATGTCTTCGGCCAGCTTCTGGAAATACGTGCTGGTGGTGCGACCACACCCGGGGCAGGCCGTCACCTGCGGCGTGAACGATCGCAATCCAAGGGACTGCAGGATCTGCTGCGCGACGAGCACTTCCTCGGTGCGATCACCCCCGGGACGCGGCGTCAGCGATACGCGAATGGTATCCCCGATCCCCTCGGCCATCAGGATCGACAGCGCGGCCGTCGATGACACGATCCCCTTCATGCCCAGTCCGGCTTCGGTCAGGCCGAGGTGCAAGGGGTAGTTGCATCGCGCGGCGAGCCGCCGATATGCATCCACCAAGTCCTGCACCTGCGAGATCTTGCAGGAGATGATGATCTGGTCGTGCCGCAGGCCGACCTCTTCGGCGAGCGCCGCGCTGCGCAGCGCGCTTTCGAGCATCGACTCGATGTACACGTCCTTCGCTGCACGCGGTGTCG
>CAIVQM010000174.1 GCA_903908025.1 uncultured bacterium | reverse complement strand
CTGCTCTCAGGTGTCCTGCAGACCGACCGCAAGATCACCCAAGAGCAGGCAGACGCCACCAAGAACCGGTGGCGCGAGAAGAACGCCGGTATCGACAACGCCCACGACATCGTCGTGCTCGACAACGGCACCAAGTTCCAGCCGATCTCGATGCCCCCTGAGGACGCACAGTTCCTCCAGACCCGCCAATGGCAGGTGCAGGAGATCGCCCGCTTCCGGCTGCGGATCGGGTCACCGCAGGCGCGGCTCGGTGCGCGGATGCCGGGGCCGCGGGCCGCTGCCATGGATGTCGGACCGGTGCGCGTCCTCGCGTTCGACTCGGCCAACCCGTCGGGCGGCGTGGGCGGATCGTTCGACTCCGATCAGGCCTTGTGGCTGGTGCGCCAACTGGATTCGTCGAAGGACCGGTACCTCGTGATTGCCAGCCATGACTCAAGCCTGACGATGAGCAGTGACGCGAGCGGACCAGGTGAGCCGGCGCGGGTTCTGGGTGCCGAGGTGTCGTCCATCCTGCTGGCGCACACATCGGTGATCGCCTGGGTCTCGGGGACCATGCATCATCGGGCCGGACGCCGGCACGGTGATGCGAGCCATGGGTTCTGGGAGCTGCCGGGATCCACGGACGGACGCGACGCCCCCCTGGCCGGTGGTCTCTCGGTCTCCGTCCGGGAGGACCGACGGACGGTGATCATGCGGGGCGCGCTGGGTGCGGAGCGCGGACCGGTGTGGGAGTTGCGGGATCCGCTGGCACCGGCTGCCAGCGAGGCCGGCCGGACGGTTAAGTCGACTGCTCGCTGAGAGACGACGGCCAACACGGCGGAATACTGTGTTGACAAGCGCCGATCCTCGAAGAAGGAGCACCATGTCGCATGACGCGGCACGAGCCGCTCCTGTCCTGCAGCGGCTTTCTGTCCTCGACCGGTTCCTGCCGGTCTGGATCCTCGCGGCGATGGCGTTCGGGCTGCTGCTCGGCCGGTTCGTGCCAGGCGTGCAGTCGGCCCTTGACGCCGTCAAGGTCGGCCAGACCTCACTGCCGATCGCCCTGGGGCTCCTGCTGATGATGTACCCGGTCCTCGCCAAGGTCCGCTACGAGGACATGGGGCACGTCACCGGTGACCGTCGCCTGCTGTGGCTGTCGCTGCTCCTCAACTGGGTCATCGGCCCGGCCCTCATGTTCACCCTCGCCTGGGTCTTCCTGGCCGACCAGCCCGCCTTCCGCACCGGGCTGATCGTCATCGGGCTGGCCCGATGCATCGCGATGGTGCTGATCTGGAATGACCTGGCGTGCGGCGACGGGGAGGCGGCTGCGCTACTGGTCGCCATCAACTCGGTCTTCCAGATCGTTGCCTACGCACTGCTGGGGACGTTCTATCTCACGATCCTGCCCGGTTGGCTGGGTCTGGACACCCAGGACGTGCAGTTCTCGACGTGGGACATCACCAAGGCGGTCCTGATCTTCCTGGGGATTCCGCTCGTCGCCGGATACCTGACGCGACGCATCGGGCTGCGCACGAAGGGCCGCGAGTGGTACGACACCGTCTTCATCCCGCGCATCGGTCCGTTCGCGCTATACGGACTGCTCTTCACGATCGTGGTTATGTTCGCGCTGCAGGGTGACGCCATCCTCGGCGATCCGGCATCCGTCCTGCAGATCGCCATCCCTCTCCTCGTCTACTTCGCCCTGATGTGGAGCGTGTCCTTCTTCCTCGGCTACCGCGCCCGGCTGGGCTACCCGAAGACCGCGACCCTGGCGTTCACCGCCGCAGGGAACAACTTCGAACTGGCCATCGCCGTCAGCATCGGCGTCTGGGGGGTCACCTCGGGGCAGGCGCTGACTGGCGTGATTGGGCCGCTGATCGAGGTCCCAGCGCTCGTCGGGCTGGTCTACGTGTCGCTGTGGCTGCGCCGAAGGCTGGCTGGGCTCAAACCGGGTTCATCTGCTGTTCACCCGGGGTAGGCCCTGTGTTGGTGGGTCCGTGATTAGCCGTAAACCTGTGGGCAGCAGGGTTGGCCCATGTCGTCGACCGAAACTGAGTTCCGCGACCTGCAGTCGGCGGCGACCTCTCACCGCGGCGACCGGGTCTTCAACCGGATCATCACCGCGGCCGCCTTCACCGCGCTGATCGTCCTGGCGGGCATCACGATCTTCCTGGGCTTCCAGGCCGTGCCGGTTCTGCAGACGCAGGGCATCGACTTCCTGACGACCTCGATCTGGGATCCGCCGAACTACGGCATCTGGGGCATGCTCTACGGATCGCTCCTGCTGTCGATCATCGCGCTGGTCATCGCCGTGCCGACCTCGCTTCTGCTCTCTGTGTTCATGGTGTTCCTGGCACCGAATTCGGTGGCCAAGGTGCTCACCAATCTCGTCGACCTGATGGCCGCGATTCCCAGCGTGATCCTCGGTCTCTGGGCCTTCTACGTGCTGTCGCCGGTCTCGGAGCAGTGGCAGGCACTGCTCAACCAGTACCTCGGCTGGATTCCGATCTTCCAGAACAGCAGCGGCAACTTCAGCGGTACGCCGTTCACAGCCGGTTTCATTCTCGCGATCATGATGATCCCGATCGTGACGTCGGTGACACGTGAGGTGCTGGGTCGCACGCCGCCCGAACTGATCAACGCTGCCGAGGCTCTGGGCTGTTCGATGTGGACGATGCTGCGCTACGTCGCGCTGCCCTACGGCCGCGGCGGCCTCGTCGGTGGCGTGATGCTGGGTCTGGGCCGCGCGCTCGGCGAGACGATCGCCGTGTTCTTCGTCCTGAAGATCGTCTTCGACCCGGTCAACTACTACAACATCATCGAGTCGGGCGGCGGCTCGGTCGCAACCCTCATCGTCTCCAAGTTCGGCGAGGCATCCGGGCCCTACGAGACGCAGCTGCTTCTGGCGGCGGGCTTCTTCCTGTTCATGGGCACCCTGCTGGTCAACGTCGTTGCCAACCTGATCGTCAACCGGACGGGACGCCTGAAGTCATGAGCGCCACGATCATCTTCGATGACGCCCTCGTGGCGGACCTCTCGCAGCAGCAGCCTCAGACACCGTGGGGCCGACGTACCTCGAAGTTCCGCACGGTGGTGATCCTCGCGATCCTGATCCCCGCCGCCATCGTCACGATGCTGTGGTGGTTCAGCGAGATCCCGAAGCCAGTTCTGATGGTGTCCATCTACCTGCCGCTTCAGATCGTCGCGTCAGTGCTGGCGGCGATCGCCGTGCGCGGCACGAAGTCGGCGATCGATGCCGTCATCATCGTCAGCGCCATCGGGGCCACGATCTTCAGCCTGGTCGTGCTGATCTCGGTGCTGTGGTCGATCGTGACCAAGGGCATGCAGGCGCTGAGCGCAGCCTTCCTCTTCCAGAACAACGAGTACATCAGCCCATCGACGCCATTGGGCTACGGCGGTCTGGGTCACGCGGTCGTGGGGACGATCCTGATCGTGGGGATCTCTGCCCTCATCGCGGTGCCCCTCGGCGTCATGACAGCGATCTACATCACCGAGGTGCGCGGCCGGGCGGTGCCGTATGTGCGCTTCTTCGTGCAGGCGATGAGCGGCGTGCCATCCGTCGTCGCCGGCCTCTTCATCCTGACGACCCTTATCCTCACGGGTGCGTTGAACCAGAGTGCGTTCGCCGCTGGGCTCGCCTACGCGATCCTCATGCTGCCGACAGTCGCCCGGACGGCCGAGGAAGTCCTCAAGCTCGTTCCCGATGAGCTTCGTACGGGCGCGCTGGCGCTGGGATCCACCCGAGCGCGAGTCGTGCTCAAGGTCGTTGTGCCGGCGGCGAAGACGGGCATGATCACTGCAGCGATCCTGGGCGTGGCTCGCGTCGTGGGCGAGACAGCCCCCTTGCTCCTCACCGCCCTGAAGAACGACAAGACGGTGCTCAATCCCTTCTCGGATCCGATCAGCGCACTGCCCACATACATCTTCGACAACGTCGCGCAGCCCTACCCGGACGCTGTCATCCGCGCCTGGGGAGCGGCCTTGACCCTGATGGTCCTTGTTGCGATCCTGTTCACGCTGACGCGGATGCTGTCCGCCAAGCGACTTGGTAAGTAGAGAGTAGGTAGCAATGTCCACCGCTGAGTTCGACGACGTGAAGATCGAGGACGTGCAGGAACTCGAGAAGGAGATTGCCATGCGCGGCACTGCCTCGGCCACCGAGATGGAGGCGCGGGACGTCAGCGTGTGGTTCGGCAAGCGCAAGGTCCTCGAGGGAGTGAGCATCGCCTTCCCGAAGAACACGGTCACGGCGCTGATCGGGCCGTCGGGCTGCGGCAAGTCGACGTTCATCCGCACGCTGAACCGCCTCCACGAACTCATCCCGAGCGCGGCGTTGGCCGGCGAGGTCCTTTACGAGGGCAACGACATCTACGCGCCCGAGGTCGATCCGGTGCACATCCGGCTCAAGATCGGCATGGTCTTCCAGAAGCCGAATCCCTTCCCCAGCATGACGATCCGCGGGAACGTGCTGTCTGGTCTCAAGCTCTCGGGCCTGAAGCGCTCGAATCACGACGACATCGTCGAGCACACCCTGAAGGCGGCCGGCCTCTGGAATGAGGTCAAGGACCGCCTGAACCACGCGGCGGGCGATCTCTCCGGCGGCCAGCAGCAGCGGCTCGTGATCGCGCGGGCCCTAGCGGTGAACCCGTCTGTCCTTCTGATGGACGAGCCGTGCTCGGCACTTGACCCGGGCTCCACGCTGAAGATCGAGGAGACGATCCGCGAGCTGTCCAGCGAGATCACGATCATCATCGTGACCCACAACATGCAGCAGGCCGTTCGCGTCGCGGACAACACGGCCTTCTTCCTCTCCACCGATGGCACCCCCGGACATGTGATCGAGCAGGGGCCCACGACCGAGATCTTCGGCAATCCGCAGGATCAGCGGACGCTCGACTACGTAAATGGCCGCTTCGGTTAACCCTGTGTTCACCGGGGCACGGATTGTTCACCCAGAAGTCGGCAGTGAGCAACCGAATCCGCACCAACGCGTCACGGACGGAATCTACGTTCAAGGTGTTGACACCAACATCTACTAAGGAGCTACCAGTGCGTCGCACATTCGCGATTCTGGCCAGCGCTGCGGTCGCCGCCTCGACGGTTGCCCTCGCTGTCCCGGCCCAGGCGGCCAACACCATCAGTGGCGGCGGGGCTTCATTCCCGTTCCCGTTCATCTCGGCTTGCGCAGCGGACTTCAACGCGTCGCAGTCCGACTTTGCGATCCAGTACACCTCGACGGGCTCCGGCACCGGCAAGGCGAACTTCACCAAGGGCGTCTTCGTCTACGGCCAGACCGACAGCAAGTACACCTCGGGTGAGCCGACGTTCGACTGGGAGTACATCCCCACAATCGGTGGCGCTATCGCCTTCCCGATCAACCTGAAGAACGCCAAGACCGGCCGCACGCTGGGCTCTTCCATCCAGCTCAAGCAGTCGACCCTCGCGAAGCTGATGTCGGGCGTCCTCACCACGTGGCGCGCACCTGAGATCCTCAAGGACAACCCGCGCATCGCGACGGCCATCCCGAACGTTCCCGTCACCGTGGCCTACCGCTCCGGCAACTCGGGTACCTCGAACAACACCCTCCAGTACTTGAACGCCTGGACGCCGACCATCTGGTCGAAGGTCCAAGACGACTTCTCGACGGCCTTCCCGGGCGGCAAGCCCCCGGCCAACTCGGTCGCGGGCAAGGACAACGCCACGGTCATGTCCTTGGTCAACGCCAAGGAAGGCACCATCGGCTACGTCGACTTCGGCGATGCCAAGGGCTACCCGGTTGCGCGCGTCCAGAACGCCAAGGGCGAGTTCGTGGCCCCCTCAGCAGCCTCGGCGTCGAAGAACCTCGCCAACCAGACCAACGTCGGAACCAACGGCCTCGTGACGCTGAACTACAACGTCAGCGTGGCTGGCGCCTACCCGGCAGCGATCTTCAGCTACATGCTGGCTCGCACGGACGGCAAGGGCCCGAACGGTCTCGGCGTTCGTCAGTTCGCTGACTACGTGCTGCAGAAGTGCGGACCGTCCAAGGCGGCCTCGCTGGGCTACGTCCCGGTCGGCGGCAAGGTTCTGGCCACGGCGAAGACGCTGGTCACGAAGATTCAGTAGCAGTCCGCTCGACAATCAGCTAGCCAAGCATTAAGGACGAGGACGATGCCCCGGAAGATCACCAGTCACCGGGG
>CAIVQM010000173.1 GCA_903908025.1 uncultured bacterium | reverse complement strand
TGGAACTGGTGATTGAGCACTGGCAACGCCACCCCGACCAGTCGATCGGCGTGGTCACCTTCAGCGTCGCGCAGCAGGAGGTCATCCTCGACGCGATGGCCAAGCGCGTGCTAGCTCAGCCCGACCTCGAGTCCCGGCTGCGAGCGGACAGGCTGGACGGGTTCTTTGTCAAGAACCTTGAAACCGTCCAGGGCGACGAACGCGACGTGATCGTGTTCTCTATTGGTTACGGGCGGGACGAACGCGGGGTGGTCAGCGCCAACTTTGGCGCTTTGAACCGGGCGGGCGGCGCCCGGCGACTCAACGTCGCGGTCACGCGTGCTCGACGCAAGGTAATCGTCGTTAGCTCCATCCTCGCAGGGGATCTCAAGATCCCTAGTGCTCTGGCGCAATCAGGCACCATGCCGAAGGGGGGGAGCCTCCTCAAGTCGTACTTGCAGTACGCAGAGCGCGGCACATTGCCAACCTCGGGGATTGCCACCCGGATCCCCCCGCCGTCCTTTGTGGAGGACGATGTCGCAGCGGTGATCCAGGAGCTCGGCTATGGCGTCGTGCGGCAGATCGGCACAAGCCGATACCGAGTGGATCTCGGTGTCAAGTCGAAGGTCCGGCCTGGTCGCATCGCGCTCGGCGTCGAGTGCGACGGCGCCATGTACCGCGACGCGGCGACGGCCAGAGACCGCGACCGGCTCCGCCGATCGGTGCTCCAGGGCCTCGAGTGGAACCTGTACCGGGTGTGGGCGCCATCGTGGCAAGAAGACCATCGCAGCGAGGTAGATCGGCTTCGCGAGGCCATTGAGCGCGCTGAGAAGCGGATCGCGAGTGGCGGCGGAGGGTGGCAGCAGGGCAATCCGGGGCCAAAGGGCGGCGCTCGCCCCGTCGTGACGGTCGCAAGCATCGCGCTTGAAGGTCCTAGCGATGCCGTGAAGGCAGGATGGGCGAAGGCATACCAAGCCAGCAAGGTCCGTCCCTATCCGCAGACCGGCAGGTACCAGGACCTCGAGTTCCACGAACCCGAGCTCCTTGCCGAGCATGCGGACCGTGTCGCAGCGCTCGTCGCCGCCGAAGGGCCCCTCCACGAAGCGGCGATCGCCGACCGGCTCAAGGAGGCGTTCGGCCTTCAACGTGCAGGCTCGCGGATCACGATGGCCGTGAACGCGGCCATTGCCGAGGCCTTCAAGCGTGGAGCGGTGTCGGTTCGAGGTGCCTTTGTATGGCCCAAGCCCGCTTCACTTGACATCGTCCGAGTTCCCGGCGGCAATACGGATCCGGCGATCGCCCAGCGCCTTGTCAATCGGATCCCTCCCGAGGAACTCGAGCTAGCGCTCACCCATGTGGTCGAGGCGGCCGGCACAGCGGACGAGAGCACCGTCCGCACCGTGACAGCCCGGATCTTTGGCTGGTCCCATACGGGCAATCAAATCAGCGACGCGCTCGATATCAGGATCGCAGCGATGGTCGCGAGAGGTGCGCTCAGCCAAGCCTCCGGCAATCTATCCCTTGGCGTGGGGGGGTTGCCGGGGAAGGCCAGGGGCACAATGCAGACACCGAGTCCCCTTGCTGTTGGCGACTGCGTACAGCACCTGAAATTCGGCAGAGGACAAGTTGTCGCACTCACCGACAGTTCTGCGACCGTCCGCTTCACGGATGGCACCAAGCAGCTGAGCCTCACCGTTCCACCGCTGCAGAAGGTGCCCTGCTCCTGATGGGTGCACGTCTCGAGGACCTCGTATCGGGGGCGATGGTGCGCGGCCTAGTCACCGGCGTCCCCGTGAGAATCGTCGGGGTTCGGTGGTCTGGCTCCGCCGTCCTTGACGTCTCGTACCGCACCGCTGACGGCTCAACCGGAAACCGGCTCGTCTATCGAGATGACGAGCCTTCGCTCGAGATGGTCGAGAGCGGACAAGCCTGGTCGTTTGAGTCGGACGGATCCCTGTTCCGTCTCGCCGCCGAGGCAAGGAGGCTTCGGCTTGCGCACCTCTTTGACCCGTACCTGGCCGTCTCGACGTCGTCCGTAGACCCCCTGCCGCACCAGATCACGGCCGTCTACGAGGCCATGCTGCCCCAACAACCCCTGCGCTTCCTTCTTGCCGATGACCCGGGCGCCGGCAAGACCATCATGGCGGGCTTGCTGATCCGCGAGCTGCAGATACGCAGCGACCTCCGCCGGTGCCTGATCGTTGCACCAGGCGCCCTCGTTGAACAGTGGCAGCAAGAGATGAAGGACAAGTTCGGACTTGGGTTCGACATCCTGACGCGCGAGAGCGCCGCTGCTGCCGCGAACCCTTTTCAGGAGTCGGACCTCCTTCTCGCTCGCCTCGACATGCTCTCCCGCGATGAGCGCCTGCAGGGTCAGCTGCTGGCGACGGACTGGGATCTCATCGTCTTCGACGAAGCGCATCGCCTGTCCGCGAGACTTCAGCTCGGGGAGGTCCACCGAACCAAGCGCCGAGTTCTAGCGGAGCGAGCGCGACACCTGACACGGCACTTCCTGCTCCTGACGGCCACGCCGCACAACGGCAAGGAGGAGGACTTCCAACTCTTCCTCTCGCTTCTGGACCCGGATCTGTTCGAGGGCCACCAGCGGACCGCAGCGGAGCTCGCCGAGCCTACTCCCGAGACGGGCGGCCTGATCCGGCGGCTCATGAAGGAGAGCCTCGTCAAACTGGATGGAAGCCCGCTCTTTCCCGCGCGCCACGCTCATATGGTGGAG
>CAIVQM010000172.1 GCA_903908025.1 uncultured bacterium | reverse complement strand
CTGTCGAGGTCGGTGCACCGCAGCTGCCCTTCGTGTACTCGATGAGTCCCGTGGCCGCCGTCTGCCTCAACATCGCTGATGACCACATCGACCACTTCGGGTCCATGGAGGCGTACATCGCTGCGAAGGCGCGCGTATACGAGCGCACGCAGGAGGCCGCTGTCTACAACGTGCAGGACGAGGCCACGCGGCGCCTGGTCGAGGAGGCGGATGTCGTCGAAGGCTGTCGTGCCATCGGATTCACCCTCGGTGCACCCGCTCCGTCCATGCTCGGCGTTGTCGATGACCTGCTCGTGGACCGGGCGTTCCTGGCCGACCGAGCCGAGTCGGCACAGGAGCTGGGCACCGTGAGTGACGTCCGGCCGATGGCACCCCACAACGTGGCGAATGCGCTCGCGGCCGCTGCACTCGCGCGTGCCTTCGGTGTTCCGGCGCCGGCGATCCGTGAGGGCCTACGGGCGTATACGCCAGCGGCTCATCGCATCGCCACGGTCGGCACTGCCGCGGGCGTGGTCTACGTCGATGACTCGAAGGCAACCAATACCCACGCGGCGCAGACTTCGCTGTCTGCATACGAGTCGATCGTGTGGATCGCCGGAGGCATGGCCAAGGGTCAGGAGTTCGGCGAGCTGGTCCGTTCTGCAGCCACCAGTTTGCGGGCTGTCGTCCTGCTCGGCGTCGATCGGGCCGTCATCGCCGAGGCGCTGGCCCGACACGCGCCCGATGTGCCGGTCATCGTGGTCGAGAACCCCGAGACTGGGGCCATGGCCGAGGTGGTCCAGCACGCCGCGTCGCTTGCGCAGCCGGGTGACACTGTCCTGCTCGCACCCGGGTGCGCGTCGTGGGACATGTTCCATGACTACACGGACAGGGGTCGGCAGTTTGCCGACGCCGTTGCCGGCCTGCGCGGATTCGCCGTATGAGCGAGACCACATCGCGCGTCGACTCCGACGAGGCGCAGCCCGAGCAGACCGGGCGGCTCGCGCTCCTGTTGAACCATCCGCTGAGCACCTACTACCTGCTGCTGGGTGCCACCCTGCTCCTGCTCGCCCTCGGTCTCGTGATGGTCCTGTCGGCATCAAGTATCGAGAGTTTCCGTGTCTTCGGCTCGGCGTACACCCTCGCGCAGAGGCAGGGCATGTTCGCTGTCCTCGGCGTCGTATCGATGCTCTTCGCGGCACGCACTTCGGTGCAGTTCTGGCGCGGTTTCGCGTGGGTGCTGTTCGCGATCGCCTTCGCACTCCTCGTGCTCGTGCTCTTCATCGGGGTGGAAGTGGCCGGCCAGCGGAACTGGATCGACATCATCGGGCCGTTCCGACTGCAGCCCTCGGAGTTCGCAAAGCTGGCCCTCGTGGTCTGGGGGGCCAGCCTGCTCTCGCAACCGAGTCGTCGGATGGACAGTTGGAAGTCGCTGCTCGTCCCGTTGCTGCCGGTGGCCGTCGTCATGATGCTGCTTGTCCTGATGGAGGGCGACTTCGGCAACACCCTGATGCTGGCGGCGATCACGATGGGCATGCTCTTTGCCGCGGGTGCGCCGCTGCGGCTGTTTGCGATCATGCTTGCCTTCGGTGCAGGCGCGATCGTGCTGGTAACCCTGGCTGCGCCGTACAGAATGCAGCGGTTCACGTCGTGGCTCGACCCCGGAGCCGATCCGCTCGGCTTCGGCTGGCAGGTCACGCAGGGGCAGTACGCCCTCGGCACCGGCGGCTTCTGGGGCGTCGGGCTGGGCGCGAGTCGCGAGAAGTGGGGATCCCTCCCCGAGGCGCACACGGACTTCATCTTCCCGGTCATCGGTGAGGAGCTGGGGCTGGTCGGCAGCCTCACGGTGCTGGCCCTGTTCGGCCTGCTGGCCTTCGCCATCTTCCGCCTCGCCCGCAACACCGACGATGCGTTCGTGCGTTTGGCATCGGCGGGGGTGGGCTCCTGGATCGTCATCCAGGCGGCCGTCAACATCGGCGCGGTGCTGGGCATCCTGCCGATCACCGGAGTGCCGCTGCCACTCGTGTCCTATGGCGGCTCGTCGCTGATTCCCACCCTGGTCGCCCTCGGCATGCTCATGGCCTTCGCGCGGGCGGAGCCCGATGCGCGCCGGGCACTTCGGCGCAGGAGCACCGCCCAGTCCCTGCGGCGGCGCTGACGTGCACGTCGTCCTCGCGGCCGGCGGCACGGGCGGGCACATCGAGCCTGCTCTGAACGTCGGCGATGCACTCCAGCGAATCGATCCGTCGATCGAGATCACCGTCATCGGCAGCGAGCGCGGTCTTGAGACCACATTGGTCCCGGCGCGCGGCTACGACCTGGTCGCGGTTCCGGCGGTTCCGATGCCGCGCCGGCCGGGTACTGACCTGTTGCGCCTTGGTCCGCGAATGCACATCGCAGTTCGGCAGGCGACACAGGTGTTGAGGGACCGGCATGCCGATGTTGTCGTCGGCTTCGGCGGATACGCGGCGGTACCGGCCTATCTGGCGGCCCGCCGGACCCGTACTCCTCTGATCATCCACGAGTCGAACGCCCGTGCGGGGGTGGCAAACAGGCTGGGAGCTCGGTTCACCCGCTACGTGTACACGTCCTTCCCCTCAGCCATGCCGGGAGCGACCCCGATGGCCCTGCCCCTGCGTCACTCCATCGCGACCCTGGACCGACCGGCACTGCGCGAACAGGCTCGGGGGCAACTGGGGCTGTCCGCCGAGGCTCCGGTACTCCTCGTGTTCGGTGGCTCGCAGGGGGCGATGCGGCTCAACTCGGTGGTGGAGGGCGCGCTGCAGGCGCTGCGGGATGCGGGTATCGAGGTCCTGCACGCCTATGGCAGCCGGAATGATCCGCCCGACCCGTCGCCCGGGTACGTCGCCGTGCCCTTCATCGACCGGATGGACCTCGCTTATGCCGCCGCCGACCTGGCGCTGACCCGTGCGGGTGCCATGACATGTGCCGAGCTGGCTGCCGTAGGCCTCCCGGCGATCTACGTGCCATTGCCGATCGGCAATGGCGAGCAGCGCGTCAATGCCCTGCCCGTGGTCTCCGCTGGCGGGGGAGTGCTCGTCGATGACGCGGAGATCACTGCGGAGTGGCTCACGACGATGGCGGTCGAGGTACTGAAGGATGGAGCCCGGCTGACGTCGATGGGCTCGGCCGCGTACGAGCATGGTGTTCGCGACGCTGACGAGCAGTTGGCCCGCATTGTCATGCGGGTGGCATCGGGAGGGCAGCCGTGACCGTGTCGCAGGATCTCGGTCGCGTCCATATCGTCGGCATCGGCGGTGCGGGCATGTCCGGCATCGCGCGCATCATGGTTGCCCAGGGGTTGACCGTCTCCGGGTCCGATGCCAAGGACTCGCGCCGCCTGCAGGCGTTGCGCGCCGTCGGTGTCGATGCCCGCGTCGGTCACGATGCGGGCCACGTGACCGGAATCGACGCCCTCATCGTCTCGACGGCCATCCCCGAGGGGAACGTCGAGCGCATCGCGGCGCGGGATCAGGGCATCCGAGAACTCAGCCGCGCGGACGCCCTTGCCGCCGTCATGGTGGGCAGTCGCGGTGTCGCGGTGGCTGGTACGCACGGGAAGACGACCACGACATCCATGCTGACGGTGGCTCTGCAGAACTGCGGCGTGGACCCCTCCTTCGCCATCGGCAGTGAGCTCAACGAGTCCGGTTCCAATGCGCATCTGGGGTCGGGCGATGTCTTCGTCGTCGAGGCCGACGAGAGCGATGGCGCCTTCCTCGTCCTGGCGCCGGTTGCTGGGATCGTCACCAATGTCGAGGCTGATCATCTCGATTACTGGGGCACCTTCGCCGCCATCGAGCAGGCCTTCCTCGACTTTGCCACCGGTATTCGCGACCGCGATGGTTTCGTCGTGGTGTGCGTCGACGATGCGGGCGGTGCACGCCTCGCCATTCGCGCTGGCGAGGCAGGTGTCGACGTTCGCACGTACGGTGAGTCACGGGAGGCTGACTACCGTCTCAGCGATGCTCGACTGACCGATGTCGGCTGGGCTTTCGATACCGTCCACAACGGTGTGCGGCTCGGGGAGATCTCGCTGTCCGTGCCTGGCAAGCACAACGCGCTCAACGCCCTCGCGGCGTTCGTGGTCGGTCTTGGCCTGGACTATGCGGCAGCTGATCTGCGCGAGGGGCTGGAGGCCTTCACCGGAACCCGGCGCCGATTCGACTTCAAGGGCCAGGTCAACGACATCCGCGTATTCGATGACTACGCGCATCACCCCACGGAGATCGAGGCAACGCTGCGGGCGGCCCGTGAAGTTGTCGGT
>CAIVQM010000171.1 GCA_903908025.1 uncultured bacterium | reverse complement strand
TGGCCTCCTCGTCGTCAACCCCCGTGCGACCACGACGTCACCGCGTGTGATCGACGTCATCGTGCAGGCGCTGTCGAATGAGCTCGAACTCGACGTCACGGTCACCACGCATCAGGGTCACGCGATCATGCTCGGCGAGCTGGCGCTCGAGCAGGGCCTGGACATCATCGTGACTCTCGGGGGCGACGGCGTGGTCAACGAGGTCGTCAACGGGATCCTCCGTGATGGTCCCGGCGACCACGTGCCGCTGCTGGCCACGATCCCGGGCGGCAGCGGCAACGTCTTCGCGCGGTCACTGGGGCTGCCGAATGATGCAGTCGAGGCTACGGGCCTGATCCTGGACCGGATCCGCGCTGGGGCCTCACGGCTAATCAGCCTCGGGCGGGCGAACGACCGCTGGTTCGTAGCCAACGCCGGGATCGGCATCGATGCCGAGATCATCGCCGCGATGGAGCAGCACCGGAAGGCCGGCCGCTCCGCGACCCCTGCTCGCTACCTGACCACGACGCTGAACCAGTTCTTCCGCAGCACGAACCGTCGCGAGCCGGCGCTGACCCTGACCCGTAGCACCGGCGACGATCACGCCGTCGAGAGACTCGAAGGGGTCTATCTCGCCTTCGTCCAGAACACCTCGCCATGGACGTTCTACGGCTCCTGGCCGATCAACCCCTGCCCCGATGCCTCCTTCGAGACCGGGCTCGACGTGTTCGCCCTTCGCCGGATGCACGTGCCGACGGCCCTGGTTGCCACGCGCCGGATCCTGACGAGTTCGGGCGGCGGCACGGCCCGTGGCGGAATCGTCACCTGGCATGACCAGCCCGGCTTCACCCTGACCGCCCGCCGACCCACCGCCCTGCAGATCGACGGTGAGGGGATCGGGACGACCACGGAGGTGGTGTTCACCAGCCAACCGGCAGCCCTGAGGGTCGTCTGCTGACCGAACCCTGGCCGTCGGTGACCCTGCAAGCGCTTTCGTACGATTCCGGTAATCGGACGGACAAAAGAGCTTTTTCGGGCAGTTGTGACCTCGCTGTGACCTAACCGACAGTTCCCGCCCACCCAAAAGCGGGTTTTCCCCTTGTGGGGTTCGGGATCCTCTGCGAACCTATACGAGCCCGATGCTTTGACGGGCTGGCATCCCTCCTTCGAGTGCGCCCGGGCAATCCCCGGACCATTTCGTTCGCGCCAGCAAGTGAAAGCAATCACGAGCGCCGGAAGATCCCGGTGCCTGCCCCAAAAATGGAGTGATTGCGCATGGACTGGCGCCACGAGGCTGCCTGCCGTGACGAGGACCCGGAGTTGTTCTTCCCCATCGGCAACACCGGACCCGCCCTGGTTCAGATCGAAGAGGCCAAGGCCGTCTGCCGTAGTTGCATCGTGGTTGACGAATGCCTCCGTTGGGCGCTTGAGACCGGCCAGGACGCGGGTGTCTGGGGCGGCCTCAGCGAGGACGAGCGGCGCGCGCTCAAGCGTCGCAACGCGCGACTGCGCGCCCGCAGCAACGCCTGACCCCGACTGACCGTCAGGCCGGTATCTCGAAAGTCTTCCCCAACAGCTGGTTGATTTCATCTGGTGGCACCGCCGCGCTGTACAAGTAGCCCTGTGCGCCGGCGCACCCGGCACGACGCAGGAATGCTGCCTGACCAGCTTCCTCCACTCCCTCGGCCGTCACCGTCATACCCAGTGACTCGGCCAGGCGGACGATACCGACGACCAGACGGCCCTCCTCCTCGTTCGTGGTGACGCGTGACACGAAGCTGCGATCGAGCTTGAGGACGGCGATCGCGTACTCGCGCAGGTAGGACAGCGACGCGTAACCGGTCCCGAAGTTGTCGACCGCCATGTGGACCCCGCGCGCACCGATCCCACGCAGATTCCGCTCGACGGTCATGGCCCCCTTCAAGAGCGATGCCTCCGTGATCTCGATGCACAGGTGGCGAGCCTCGAGGCCGCTGGACGTGAGCGCCTCATCGATCGTGTCGAGCAGGCCCGGGTCGGCCAGTTGGACGGTGCTCACGTTGACCCGGACGGTCAACGGCGCTCCACCCGATGCGGCCGCCCATGCTGCGGCCTGCGCGCACGCGGTCCGCATAGCCCAGGCACCGAGCGGCAGGATCAGCCCGGTCTCCTCGG
>CAIVQM010000170.1 GCA_903908025.1 uncultured bacterium | reverse complement strand
GCATGCGCGTTCTGCCGATCTACGATCACGTTCTCGTTACCGAGCCTCTCTCGCCTGCGGCCCTCGCGAGCATCGGCTGGCAGCAGAATCAGGGCCTCACCGACGTCGGCAATCAATTCCACTACTACCGCCGCACCCCGGACGACCGGATTCTCTGGGGCGGCTACGACGCGATCTACTACTTCGGCAACCGCACCGATGCCGAAAGGGAGCAGCGTGACTCCTCCCATACCCTGCTCGCACGTCAGTTCGCCGAGACCTTCCCCCAGCTTGAGGGACTGCGATTCACGCACCGCTGGGCCGGACTCATCGACTCCACGTCACGATTCACCCCGGTGTTCGGTACCGCGCTCGGCGGACGGGTCGCCTACAGCGTCGGGTTCACCGGACTCGGTGTCGCGGCATCACGATTCGGCGCCCGTGTCGCACTCGATCTGCTCACCGGCGAGCACACCGAGCGGACGCGTTTGCAGATGGTGCGTCGCAAGCCGGTGCCCTTCCCCCCGGAGCCCTTGCGATATCCGGTCGTGCAGGCGACCCGAGCAGCCCTCGCACGCGAGGACGTCAGCGGCACTCGCGGCGCCTGGCTGCGACTTCTCGATTCACTCGGGGTGGGGTTCAACAGTTGAGGAGTTCGGCATGGGCATGATCGACGGAACGCACGTTGACGGGCAGGCACGCGCGGGAGCCGGCCAGGTCGGTGTCATCGTCGACCCCGCCACCGGCGAGGCGGTGGCCGAGGTGTCGCAGAGCAGTCCTGCCGACGTGGCTGATGCGGCCCGATCCGCGCAGCAGGCCGGAACGGCATGGGCGGAGCAGACGGCCGGTGAACGAGCGCGTGTGCTCCTTCGACTCGCCGATCTGATGGAAGCCGACGTCGATGAACTCACCCGACTCGAGGTCGAGGATTCCGGCAAGCCGCGCGCCGTCTTCGACGATGGCGAAATGCCTATCGCAGCCGACAACCTGCGCTTCTTCGCCGGCTCCGCGCGGTCGCTTGAAGGCTCAGGCGCTGGAGTCCTCTCGCGCGGATACACATCCATGCTGATCAGGCGGCCGATTGGCGTCGTCGGGAGCATTGCGCCGTGGAACTTCCCGCTCGTCATGGCGATCTGGAAGCTCGGGCCTGCGCTCGCGGCCGGCAACACCGTCGTCCTGAAGCCTGCACCTGCCACACCACGCAGCACGCTGCGCCTCGCTGACCTGGCCCGCGAGGCCGGACTGCCGCCGGGCGTCTTCAACGTGGTCACGGGTGGAGCCGACGTCGGGGAGGCCATCGTGCGAGACCCGCGCGTGCGGATGGTGTCGGTCACGGGGTCATCGCGCACCGGACAGGCCGTCATGACGGCAGCGGCCGAGTCCGCCAAGCGCGTTCATCTGGAGCTCGGCGGCAAGGCACCGGCGGTCGTGTTCGCGGATGCGGATATCGACCAACTCGCCCGAGCAATCACGTTGGGCGCTACCTACAACACCGGACAGGACTGCACGGCCGCCACCCGTGTCTACGTCCAGCGAGAGCGCTATGCCGATGTGGTGGATGCCCTTTCCGCGGCCATGGCATCCGTGCGCTTCGGCGCTCCGTTCGACCCGTCGACCGACATCGGTCCGCTGGTTTCGGCTGAGCATCGCGATCGCGTCCACGGTTTCGTCACCCGCGCTCGCGAGGCCGGCGCACGCGTCACCGTCGGTGGCGAACTGCCGGGCGGACCCGGCGCCTTCTACCCGCCGACGGTCATCGTCGATGCCCGTCAGGACAGTGAGATCGTTCAGGGCGAGGTCTTCGGGCCGGTACTGGTCGTCGTGCCGTTCGACGACGAGGACCATGCGGTCTCCCTTGCCAATGACAGCCGCTACGGCCTCGCCAGTTCAGTCTGGACGAGCGACGTGGGCCGGGCGCTGCGGGTCAGCCACCGCATCGAGGCCGGAGTGACGTGGGTCAACGACCACCTGCCGATCGCCAGCGAGGCACCGCACGGCGGGGTGAAGGGCAGCGGGTTCGGCAAGGACATGAGCCACGAGGCCGTGCTCGAGTACACCGTCACCCACCACGTCATGGTCAAGCACGCACAGCCCGTCGTGCACGACTCCTTCCGTCCCGCCTAGCCCTGCGAATTTCGGCAGCAGACGTGGCGACCCTTCTGACCTGTCGGCTCAGTGCGGATGGGACCGCCAGTTCCAGGAGGCAGTAGGGTCACCAAAGGCGGGGGAACGCCCCGTTCGCGTATATCTACGGGGAGTCGCTGTGAAGAACGCAACGAAGAACATCGCCATCGCGGCGGTCGCGTCGCTTGCCCTTATCGCCACCCTGGGTGAGGCCAGCAGCAGCGGCGACGCGGAGTCAAGCGCTCCGGCCGCCTCATCAGCCGCCGAAGGTTCGGCGGCACCGGCACAGGATTCCGCAGCATCAGATGAGTCGACCGGTGGAGAGGAAGCCGCACCGGCGACCGACGCCTGGTACTCGGACACGTACGGCTCCTTCGACACGTTCAGCAAGAAGGGCAAGGGCGACGGCATCATCAAGCTTCCCGCCGGCGCCGAGTACGGCGTCGTGACAGCGGTCCACAAGGGGTCATCGAACTTCTCCCTGTCCCTCCTTGACGACGGTAACCAGTCGACCGGCGACCTCTTGGTGAACACCATCGGCAACTACAAGGGCATGACCGCTTACGGGTTCGCCTCGTTCGGCAACCCTGGCGTGAAGATCCAGGTGACGGCCGACGGGACGTGGTCGGTCAAGGTGGAACCCGTCTCGTCCGCCCCGGCACTGACCCTGCCGGCGAAGGGCGACGGCGACAAGGTGTTCCTCTACGACGGAGGGGCGGCCGACTGGAACATCGTTCACAAGGGCAAGTCGAACTTCTCCGTCATCCAGTACAGCTCGGACATCATGCCGAACCTCGCGGTCAACGAGATCGGCAACTACAAGGGCCAGGTCCCAATGAGCGCCGGGCCGTCCGTGGTGATCGTTTCGGCCGACGGGGCGTGGTCCTTCAGCGAGTAGCCCCCGGCTCGAGGCCGTCGGCCGGCACTCCTTCGGGAGTGCGCGGCAGGCGGCCTCGCCATCTCCAGCCCACCCAGATCGGCAGCGGTGCCGCCAGCAACGCCAGCAGGTCAGCAGGGTCCTGCACGACACCGAGCCCACGCAGGCCCAGTCCGGTCCCCAGCAGTGCGTCCACGGGCGACACGAGCGCCTCGTACGTCGCCTCACCCCACCCCGTCGTCTTGACGAGGATGAAGCCGGCCACGACGAAAGCCGTCGCTGCGAAGAACCACCACGCCCTGGCGTACGGCCTGGACGGGATGAGCCACGCCAGCAGCTCCGCGGCGGCGACCAGGACAAGCGGGAAGAACACCATGCCCGCGGCATCCGAAGCGAAGCCCGACAGCAGCCCCGGGTACCAGCGCTTCAGGACGAAGTCGTTGACCAGCAGCACGCCGAGCGACGCCAGGAACGGCCACGACAGCAGGAAGTCCCCTCGCTTCACTGGACCCACGCTACGGGCACGGGCAGCTGTGCTGTACCGCCTACTGCGCTTCCCGCGCGAACTGCGGTCGGCGCCGATCAGCCGGTTCACGGACGGCCACGGTAGGGCTTGGCCGCCGCCAGACCCGCTGGCCCTGCCGACCCCGTCGCGTGGGCACTCGCGAGTGCAGGTACTTTGACGTCCACATAAGTGGAAGCCCATGGTCAGCGAGGAGTGCACATGCCGGTCGTCGAGGCCCCTGTCGACATCGCTGCGATTCCCGGCTGGGACCGGTCTGCCGACGTGGTCGTGGTCGGACTCGGGATCGCGGGCGCGTGCGCCGCACTCGAGGCCCAGCGGGCCGGCGCAGAGGTGCTGGTGATCGAGCGGGCCAGTGCCGGTGGCGGCGCGAGTGCGCTGTCGCAGGGCATCTTCTACCTCGGCGGCGGCACGGATGTGCAGACCGCGTGCGGGTATGAGGACTCCCCCGACGACATGTACGCCTTCCTCCGGGCCGTCACGACCACGACGGACGAGGCGAATCTGCAGGTGTACTGCGACGAGAGTGTCGCGCAGTTCGACTGGCTCGAGGCGCAGGGCGTGCCGTTTGCCCGAGAGGCCTATAAGCACAAGGCCGTCTACATCCGCTCCGGTGAGGGGCTCCTCTCCACTGGCAACGAGAAGGCCTGGCCGTTCCGCGACATCGCCAAGCCCGCACCTCGCGGGCATCAGGTCTCGGGCGACGGCGACATCAGCGGCGGGTACGTCGCCATGCGCGCCCTGCTCTCCACCTTCGATGCCGAGCAGGTGCCCGTCATGTACGACACCGCCGTCATCGGGCTCGTGACGGACACCGCCGGACGCGTCGTCGGCGTGCGACTGCGTTCGGCGGGCACCGACACCTTCGTTGAGGCGCGCAAGGGCGTGGTCCTTGCTGCCGGCAGCTTCAACCTGAACGCCGAGATCACGGCGGAGAACATGCCGTTGTTCGCGCAGTACGGAAAGCCGCTCGGCGAGCCGACCAACGACGGTGCCGGTCTCCTGCTCGGGCAGTCCGTCGGCGTCGCCGTGCGCGGCATGCATGGCGTGTGCGCGACGGCCTCGATCTACCCGCCCGAGGACCTCATCAAGGGCATCGTCGTCAATGTCAACGGCGAGCGCTTCATGCCCGAGGATGCCTACCACGGACGGATGGCCACCAACATCCAGCACCAGCCGGGAGCCACGGCATTCCTGATCCTGGACGAGGAGATCTTCGCCTACCCCAAGCACGGATCGCATCGATTCGTCGACGCGTTCGAGACCGTCACAGAGATGGAGTCGGCACTCGGTGTGCCGATCGGCTCCCTGGAGAAGACGCTCTCCGAGTACAACGCAGGCATCGAGCGAGGCGAGGACGAGCAGTTCCACAAGTACCACGACTGGCTCAAGGTGCTGTCCGCTCCCTATGCCGTGTTCGACATCTCGATCCCGAGCTCCGATTACCACTGGATGTCGTTGGGTGGCCTCTGGACCGACGAATTCGGCCGAGCACTGACTGACGATGGGACGCCCGTACCGGGCCTCTACGCCGCCGGAGCCTGCACCGCACATCTGTCCCAGGACGGCGACGAGTACGCAAGTGGCATGAGCCTCGGAGCCGGGTCGCTGTTCGGCCGCCGGGCCGGCGCGCACGCGGCGGCATCGTGACTGCCTCTACCCCGATGGGTCGCCGACCGCGCCTCATCGCCCTGGACCTTGATGGCACCCTCGTTCCACCCAGCGGCGACGTCCCTCCCGGCGTTGCCGAAGCCGTCGCACGCGTCACCGAGCAAGGCGCCATCGTGGTTGCTGCGACCGGGCGCTCGCTGTCGACGACCGCACCCGTCGCCGTCGCCGCGGGCATGCACGCGTTCGCCGTCGTCAGCAACGGCGCCATGATCATCACGGTTGATCCCGCGGCCGTCGTGGAGGCACAGACCTTCGATGCGACGGCCCTGCTGGCGGAGGTCGCACCGCTCATTCCGAATGGGACGTTCGCCATCGAGACCGCTGAGGGCGTCTTCCTCACCACCCGCCACTTCGTCGACCGGGGTGTCTCGCTCGACATTCGCGAGGTGCCCTTCGACGAACTCACGCGTGAGCCGGCCGTCCGGTTCCTCGTGCGCAGCGACGAGCACACCGGTCCGGCACTCGGTGACGTCGTCAGCCATCTCGACATGCATTCCATCGCGTTCGGTACGACCGACGTCGCATGGCTCGACCTCGGCATCAAGGGCGTGACCAAGGCCACCGGGCTCGCCAAACTGTGCGCACGGCTCGGCATCGACGCATCCGAGGTGCTCGCCATCGGCGACGCCATGAACGACATCGAGATGCTCGGGTGGGCGGGGTATGGCGTAGCCATGGGGCACGCATCAGACAGCATCAAGGGACTGGCCGATCACGTCACTGGCTCAGAGCCCGGCCTCGGCGTGATCGAGGTGCTTGACCAGCTCTACCGCTAGCCGGCCGTCACGATCGCGGTGTGAAGGTGATCTGCAGATCCTTCAGCGAGTAGAAGATCAGGCCTTCGACGCGCTGGGGCTCCGAGCCCGGCACCAGGGAGATGTTGTCCATCCGATCCAGGATCTGGTCGAACGCGATCATGATCTCCTGCATGGCCAGCGGCTGACCCACGCAGAAGTGCGGACCTCGGGAGAACGACAGGTGCTTGCTCGCGTTGTCACGCGTGATGTCCATGCGGGCCGCATCGGGGAACATCGATTCGTCGAGGTTCGCCGAACCGTAGCGCGTGTGCAGGATGCTGTTAGCAGGAATAGATC
>CAIVQM010000169.1 GCA_903908025.1 uncultured bacterium | reverse complement strand
TCTGCCATGCCGCGGATGGCTTCCTGGATCGATCCGAGCGGGCACAGCCAGCCGCAGAAGAAACCGCGCCCGACAAGGGCGAGGACCACGACGATGCCGGCAAGTACGAGATTCGCGGTGTGGACGTGGGCGACAGTCGCGCCGGTCGTGATCCAGGTGAAGGCCGTCTCGAATCCGCCGAATGGGCAGAAGGCCTCAGCGCTTGCAGTACCCGGAGCTGCCACCGCCTTGGACCAGATGATCCAGGCGACCCAGGCAACGATGGCTGTCTGCACGAGGTGCCTTGACCAGCGGATCTGCCTGGTGGACTGCGGTGAGCGACGCGGCACGAACGTTGCAGCCATGATCTCCTCCTGAGCCATCTCGGTGCTCGAAGAGCGCCGTAACTCAGGTGTAGCAACTACTGCGCGTCAGTCTCTACGCGGTTGGTGAATCTCCACACCGTCTCCACAGCATCCCCACAGGCAGTTCACGACGCCCCCGCTGTGGGAGCAACAGGGCAAACACGCGGTGCTGACGCGGGCTTGGGAGGCAGATAACCTTCTGCGAGAGGTTCCGGAAAGAGTTCTCGACCAGCTTCTCTACGGAACCCGCGGGTCGCTAGCTCAATGGTAGAGCTGCGGACTTTTAATCCGTAGGTTCGGGGTTCGAGCCCCCGGCGACCCACTTTCGTAAGCCGTTGCACTGCAACGGCTTACGGCGTTTCAGGTCGGGCCGCCAGGACGTTTGCCGGGGCCAACCGTACCCATTGCTGTACCCATCTCGCGCGGGTCAGGTCGTGTCGAGGCCGAAGGCCATGATCGCTGTGCCTCGTGCAGTGGGCCCCGTTCCGTAGACCTGCCAGGCGGGGTCGGATTCGGGGAGTCGGCTGAGCATCGCGGCGACTCGGGTGCGGTCGCGGCGGGTGACGAGGGCGTTCATCCCGGCGGGGTTGTCGATGAGGCTTGCCAGGGTGATGAAGTCCGAGGAGTGGCGGTCCACGTTGGGGTCGACAGGGATTTCGAGTGCTGCGGCCTTGCCGACCAGCGCACCGAGGAGGCTTGGGCGGATGATCCTGCCGACTCGTCCTGCGATGTCCACTTCGACGCTCTGCGCGCGATCGATCGCCTGAGTTCCTCCGGGGACCTGGAGTGTCCTGGCGCCGGTCACGGTGGAAGTCCTCGCGCCGGCCTGGCTGAGGCCCTCGGGGAGGAGGACGTCGAAGGACACGCGATCGCGCTTCCAGCGGTGACCCACGTTCGTGGGACTGCGGCCGTCCTCCTGGAAGCCGCGCTCCTGAAGGAACGCGGTGACGGTCGCGAGCACCGTCCTCTTAGCTCGGATGTCCAGGATGAGGTCCGCGTCAGTGGTGACGCGGGGCGCCGGCCTTGCGCGCTGCTAGCAGTGCAGGTGGATCATCTGCCCGCCTACGAGTGCCCAGTGGCGTGGGACGTGGTCGAACAGGTCGAGGAGGGTGAGCCATCCCTGCTGGTCGAAGTCGAGCAGGTCGGGCACGGTGATCCTGGCTCCCGGAACTTGGAATGGTCCGATTCCGCGGGCGGTGAGGATCTCCTGGCACGCCAGGGCCTCGGCAACGCTGGGCTGCTCCCCCGAGCGTGTCGTCAACCCGTCATCGAGACCGTGCCGTGCGGCGAGGGCGGCGACTTCCTCGATCGTGGCGGGCGTGGTCTGTGCCGCGGCGCTCTGTTCGAGGACCAGGCCGAGGACGTCGTTGCGGACGGAGTGCGCCTTCTTCCCGGTCCAGTGGGAGACGACCTGCGTGACTGCCGAGCCGAAGGGGCTGAGGCTCTCGGTCATACCTTCGCTCCGGCGATCATCTGCCCCGCTGCCGTGATGGACCGCGAGTCGTCGTGCTCGGCGAGGTCTGCGGCGATGGCAGCCCACGGCAGCAGCCCCCTGTCGATCCAGCGCAGGCCCTCGGGCTCGGACACGACCCGGAGCAGGACGTTGCCGTCTTGGGCGGCGATCATCGAGTTCCGCCGGATGACGTCGTCCAGGTGCGCGCGGTCGACGTAGGCCTCGAAGAGGTGGGCGTCACGCACGGGGGAGTCAGGGTGGCTGCCTCCCGACGGGATCAGGCGGGCGTCGCTGCGGAGCCTGGCCAGCGGCACGTCCGGCACGTGGAAGCGGCGAGGCTCGGCGCGGTCTCGCATCCAGGCACGCAGAAGACCGGCCAGACCCAGCGGATCGTGACGGTCGCGGGCCAGCGCGCTGCGCAGCCGGGCACGCAGGTGCGACCTGACCGAGGGGTCGAGGTCGACATCCAGGCCCGACAGGAGCGCCAGGGCGCGCCACGCCTGGGCAGCGGACATGGGTCGACGACGTGGTCTGAGCCTGGCGTCGCGCTGCAGGGGAAGATCGATGAGCCAGACCCCCTCGAGCTTCCTGCCTGACAGCTGCCCGGCGGCCAGCATCGCTCGCACCCGCTGAGGGCTGACCCCCAGCGAGCGCGACGCCTCGGAGACCCCTACCAGCGACATGTCACTAATATAGCGCCCACGCAATAGATGTGACAACCACGTGGCTGGCATGGACGGCTCGGACGAAAGCCCTGATGGGGTCAAGCCCCGACGTGGACCCCGCTCCACCGGCACACGACCCGGCCGGGCAAGGTCGACGGTCCCCCAGCCGGGTACGCTCGAAATACGAAGAATCGGGAACGGGCCTGGCCCTTTCCTGGCCCTTTCCGCCTGAGCCTGGGTGGGTCTGGGTGAGTCTCGGTGCTGCGAAAGTGCTTGGTGCCGCTGAGATCACGCTCAGCGACGAGGGTGGTTCGCAGGCTCTAAATCCGTAGGTTCGGGGTTGGAGCCCCCGGCGACCCACATCGGAAAAGTGTTGTGACGCAATGACTTTCGCCGGTATGCCGTCGTGCCCAATGCGTCAAGATCCAGGCTAGCTCCATTGCATAGCCCCATGACATCTGGCATACATGGCATCCGTAGGTCCAGAGGACGGACATTGGTCTGGAACGAGGCAGTTCTCGCGGCGCGCACGCTGCCCATCTGAAGAAGCGTGTGTCTCACGATCGCTCTGATGGCACCGCACGCGATCACAGTCGGATCCGTCGGCCTCGAGCCGCATCTGATGGATCAGCCAATCCCGGGTCTGGATGCGGGCAGCGCAAAGGACGCCAGCCATCGGGGACTCGGTGACGTCGTCTTCTACGTCATCGGGTCGGCGCGCCGTTGTCCGGTGCGGGCCGGTGAGTCTCTTCGCGACTCGGGGGCGTTCACATTGTCGCCGGCGGCCCGGCGGCCGGTGCCGATGCGCCACGTCGTCCTGTCCGGGCGCTGGACCAGGTCAGGGGTGACGCGGCTGACCTAGGCGCTCTGAGCGGACGTCAGCTCGATTGCTTATCCCAACGCCGTCAGGTTAGGAGCCCATACACGAGATCTGACTGACTTGACTCTGGCTGAACTCCCCAGGCAATCCCACGACTGCGCGGGCCTGGACTCCCACCGGGACGGCGGCGGTGATCTCGTTTCCCTTGTCCCGGACAACTCCGGAGTCATCGACGGCAGCGAGTTCCACGAAGATGCCATTCGGACACCCGTAGTGCGACACGAGATCGACGGCGTTGCAGGCATCGTCGTAGGACGCGCACTCGAAGGTCGAGTTATCGGCCCACTTCCACGCGACGTTGTCATCCCACTGGGTGTATCCCGTGGGAATCCAACTCGTGTCCGCGGTCTGTGAATCGAAACTGCTGGTTTGCCCGGTCGTGGTGGTTGGCTGCGTCAACGTGCCGATGAGGACGAACACCCCGAGGACTGCTGAGATGGCCGCCGCGATGATTCCGAGGATGAATCCAGCTTTCGCGACTCCACCGTTGGTCGCGAGACCTGTCTTGGCCCGCTTCATCCCAGTCCAGCCGAAGGTGATGGCCAGGATGGGAAGGATGACGCCGCCGCCGCACAGGAGGATCGCGATGATTCCGATGACGAGGCTGGCGGTTCCCTTCCCGTTCTGGGTGCCCTGAACCGTGGTCTGGCCCACCCAGCGCTTCCCATCCCATGTGAGCCCGGTGTACTGGCCGGTTCCTGGTGTGCCCGCGACGATCCCCTGAGTTGCAGGCACACGGTTGCCCGCTGAAGCCGATGGCGGAGGTGGGGGCGGGGGACTCGTTGAGGACGCGGCCGTCTCCTCCGGACTGGTCGGAACCCACTCGTGGCCGTTGAAGCGATGTCCGTTCACGACATCGCCCACCTTGTAATCAGGCATCCGCTCCCCCTCGTGCAGCCGAACCCGCATCGTCCCACGCGCCAAGGGGCGAAACCCTGATGAAGCAGCCCCTGGCGCGGGTGAGGCGAGCCGGCATCTCTGCTCCGGTTCTGATGCTTTGACGGGTCGCCCATTATCGGTGAGGCATCTATAGGTCCAGTGCGTGAATCCGAGCCGCACGACGCCAGGTTTAGGTCTTTTAGTAGACTTTATTGCTTCTAGCGAAAGTAGGGTAAAGACAGTAAAATGCGGGAATGGATCCGGTGCGCAACCCCTACACGCCGAACGCTGGGGCAGAGCCTGAGGTGATCGTCGGGCGCGATGATCAGCTTGCGTCCTTTGACCTTCTCTTGCGGAGACTGGCCAGTGGCAGGACTGAGCAGTCGATGATCATTACGGGCCTGCGTGGCGTCGGAAAGACCGTCCTGCTCGGCCAGTTCCGGTCGAAAGCGCTGGCCGCCGGGTGGGTCGTGGTGGAGATCGAGGTGAGCAAGCACGACGATCCTCAGTTCCGCCGCGAGTTCGCCGCGAGACTGCGGACTGCCCTCTTCGAACTATCGCCGCGCGCTCGCTGGGGGGACACATTCCGGCAGGCGGCTGCCGTCCTGAAGTCATTCAGCATCGGCGTCGATCCGAGCGGGACAGTCGTTGCGGGCATTGACGTGGCTGCTGCGGAGGGGTTCGGCGACCACGGTGACCTCTCCCTGGATCTCAGTGACGTCTTCATCGCGCTGGGAGAGGCCGCATCGAGTATCGGCCGTGGCGTGGTGCTGCTCCTAGATGAGGTGCAGTTCCTGGGGCAGGGCCAACTGGAGGCGCTCATCGGCGGACTTCACCGCGTCGTCCAGCGCAAGCTTCCCATCACGATGGTCGGGGCGGGGCTGCCTCAGATCGCCGAACTGGCCGGCGACGCCAAGTCCTACGCGGAGCGCCTGTTCAAGTTCCCGGCCATCGGCTACCTGAGTGCAGAGGATGCAGCCAAGGCCTTCGCCGGACCCGCGGAGGCGGAGGGCGCCGTATTCGAGCCCGCAGCGCTCGACCTTGCCCTGAGCATCACCGGCGGCTACCCCTACTTCATCCAGGAACTGGGCTACGCGGTGTGGCCGCTGGCCACGGGGGATCGAATCACGCGGCAAGACATGCTCGACGCCGAGGACGTCTACCAATCCAAGCTCGACTCGTCCTTCTTCAGAGTCCGGCTGGACCGCACCACCGAGATGCAGCGCGCCTACCTGCGAGCCATGGCAAGTCTGGGCAGCGCCCCTCAGAAAGCATCCGACGTCGCCGAGGTCCTCGGACGCACCTCGCCGCAGGTCGGCCCCACCCGCGCGGAACTCATCGCCATGGGCCTGCTGTATACGCCCGAACACGGATACGCAGGGTTCACCGTCCCGCACTTCGAGCAATTCATGCTGCGCGCAATGCCCGAACTCGTGGTCCCCCCGCGCCGACCCCGCCGTTCACGCGTCGAGTGACCGCCGTGCCCAGTGCCGATTCGTGCTGCCGGACGATCCCCTTCGCGATCTCGGCACTCACGAACTTCTCCGATGCGCAGTCGGGTCTGGCGAGCAGCACGCTGGTGCGCATGCAGAGCACGGTCACTGCCGGGGTCTGCGATGCATTCGCACCCGGCTCGGCCACAACCATCACTGGTCCTGCTCCGATCGCGCAGAGCGGCGTGGGTTCGGGGTGCTACCGCTACGTGCTCACGGGAGTGAACGGATTCGGCGGCACAACGAGCCTTGGCACGATGGTCCGCTTGGGGCCGTAGCCGGCACCTCGACGGCTGTCATCCGGTGTCCGCGTCACGACCTATACGCTCCGCAGCGTGACGTCCCTAGCCTTGCGGCCAACAACCGACGGGCGTCGACTGGTTCTGGGCGTGTGCGTGGTGGCGGGCGTGAGCATGAGCGTCACCGCGAGCTTCAACTACATCCTGACGCCGATGCTGGCCGATCTGAACCTCACCAACGACCAGGTGAGCACGGCGCTGGCGATCCCCAGCATCGCCGCCATCCTCGTGGTGTTCGTCGCCGGGCTCCTCGGTGACCGGCTGGGCCAGCGCAAGATCCTCAGGATCGCGGTGGCGTTCTTCGTGGTCGGCAGCCTCGCGATCGCCGTCGCAAACGGCGAGATGCTGCTCTCGGTCGGCCTGCTGCTCGAGGGCATCGGTGCCACGGTGATGTCGATCACCGCGCTGGGGCTGCTGGGCTCGCGGATCGAAGGCGAGGGGGAGCGGGCCTCGGCATTCGCGACTTTCGGAATGGTCGGCCCGATCGTCTACTTGATCCTGCCGGTGGTCACCGGGGCCATCATCCGCGATCACAGTTGGCGACTGGTGCCGCTCATCTGGGTGGCCGCCGGGATGGTCTGCCTCGTCGCGATCATGACCTTGCTTCCCGCCTCGAAGGGCACTGGCGAGACGGGCGAACTGTGGACGCCGATTCTTGCCGGCCTGACGGTGGTGGCTGCCGTGCAGTTCCTCAGCCACTTCTCGGACGACGGGCTCTCGCCGCGCACCATGATGACTCTTGCAGGTGGCGTCGTCTCGGCCGTTGTTCTCGTGGTGGTGTACCGACGCATGTCGTCACCGTCACTATCGATCAAGCCGCTGCAGAACGGCGCAACGGCGCTGCTGCTGATCGTCGTGCTGCTCATCCCCTTCGCGAACACCTGGTACTACATGACGCTCGCGTTCCAGTACATCTTCGGGCTCAGTGTTCTCCAGACGGCCATGGCTATGATTCCGGCGCAGCTGCTCGGGCTGGTTGGCGCGAAGGTCGTCGGCGGAGGGCTGATGCGCCGATACGGGGTGCATCAGGCGGGCACGATCATGCTGCTGGCGCTCTCGGCGAGCATGCTCACGCTGCTGCTCGTGCAGTACGACTCCCCCTTGTGGGTACCTGTGGCCAGCATCGCCGTCTTCAGCCTTGCCTCTATGGGTACCGCGGTCGTCCTGACCAATGCCGTCATGGGTACAGCTCCGAAGAGCGAGTCGGGCAACACTGCTGCCTTCCGCAGTTCGGCTTCGTCGATCGGGGTCGCACTCGGTTTCATCCTCATGAGCTCGATCGTCTTCGGCACGGTCGAGGCATCCATGACCCGCAACCTCGAAGGCGCCGGCCTGTCGACCGAGGAGATCTCTCAGGCGATTGAGGACCTCCAGATGGCGACACAGAACCCTGACTACATCTCGACGTACAGCTACCCGGTCACGGAGACGGCGTCGATCAGTGACCTCGAGAAGTCGGCCATGGCTGACGGGCTCCACGTGAACGGCGCGCTGGGAGCGGCGGTCGCCCTGCTATCCACGATCGTGTTCGTGGGCTACCGCCGCCGACCTGCCCGATCGCATAAGACAGCCGACGCCTAGTCGGGGCTTGACGCCTCGACGATGACCCTGTTCTTGGGCATCCCCAAGGGTTAACGAAGACGTGAGACACGGGTCAACCAAGTCGCGAAGCATCACACCCGGCGGCCGACTCCGCGAGGTGCTGCGACGCCGAGCCGAGCGTGTAAACCGCATCGGATGGACCGCGTAATCTTCGGCTGTGCCCACCTTCCCGCTGTCCGTGCTCGACCTTGCCATCGTGGGCCGTGATGAGACCGTGGCCGACAGCCTTGCCGGCTGCGTGCGCATGGCGCAGCGCGCGGAGTCTCTGGGCTACTCGCGTGTCTGGTACGCCGAGCATCACAACATGAGTTCGATCGCGTCATCCGCGACTGCCGTGCTCATCGCCCACGTTGCTGCTCACACGACGACCATCCGCCTAGGGTCCGGTGGGGTGATGCTGCCCAACCATGCGCCGCTGGTGATTGCCGAGCAGTTCGGCACGCTCGCCACGTTGCATCCTGGCCGGATCGACCTTGGGCTGGGTCGTGCGCCCGGTACCGACCAGGTCACGCTACGTGCGTTGCGTCGGGATCCGATGGCCGCCGATTCCTTCCCCCAGGACGTCCTCGAACTGCAGGGCTACCTCGCCGACGAGACTCGCGTTCCGACGATCCATGCGACACCGGGACGCGGCACTCATGTCCCGATCTACATCCTCGGCTCATCGCTGTTCGGCGCGCAGCTGGCCGCGATGCTGGGACTGCCGTACGCGTTCGCGTCGCACTTCGCTCCCGCAGCTCTCGAGGCGGCTCTGAGTGTGTATCGCAGGGATTTCCAGCCGTCCGAGCAACTCGATGCGCCCTACGCGATGGCGGCGGTCAACGTCATCGCTGCGCCTACCGCAGCGGACGCTGAGCATCAGCGCGTCACGCGACGTCGGGCTCTCGGCCGGCGCATGCTCACGCGCGGTGGGCAGCGGCTGGATGACGCGCAGATCGATGCGATCCTCGACAGCCCGGACGGCTCCTTCGTCGACGAGATGATGACCTTCACCGCGTGCGGCACCCCCGACGACGTCCGCGCCTACCTCGAGGAGTTCCAGCGCTTCACAGGTGCCGACGAATTGATGACGGTGCACCAGGGCGGCGTTGTGGACGACCGCATCCTCAGCCTGACGCTCACGGCGAAGGCCATGGGCCTGGGTGAGTAGCGCCGCGGCTCAAGGCGAGGTCGGAGTGCTGGTAGCGCTGTGTGGTCAGGCCTGCGCGGATTACCCCGGTGACGGCGGGATTGGTACTTGACCAGAGCAGCAAAGTAGCCATACTTATAGCTATGACCGTCGCTGAGCAGTTGCCCCTGGCTGAAGTGAAGAATCGGCTCTCGGAGGTCGTCGAGCAGGTCGAGTCCCAGCACGCTCGGGTCACGATCACCAAGCACGGCCGACCGGCGGCTGTCGTGATGAGTGTCGACGACCTCGAGTCGTTGGAGGAGACCCTGCGCGTCCTTTCCGATCCTGACCTGCTTGCACAGGTGCGCGCCTCGCGGGCTGAAGCGGACGCCTCGGTGACTCTGAGCAGAGCCGAGGTATTGGCGCTGTTGGGCACGGGGGCGTGACCGCCCGGGAGGTGTCCTGGACTGCGACCGCAACCAAGTCACTCAGTCGCCTCCCCGAGAAGGTCGGCACGGCGGTGATCGAGTTCGTGTACAGCGCGCTGGCATTGGAGCCCGCTCGGGTGGGCAAACCTCTGCGCTTCGAGTTGGAGGGCCTGCACGCCGCTCGCCGCGGGGACTACCGAGTCATCTACGAGATCCGCGAGGACCGCGGCGACGTTCTGATCCACGTGATAGAGCACCGCGCTGACGTGTACCGGCGTCGCTGAAGCGACAAACAGGCCGACGCTAGCGGGCGCTTGTCCTGACGTCGCATCACATACTGGGGCCGAAGGGACTGGGTCCAGAAGAGGCTTTCAAAGGCGATCCGCAGCAGCAACTAGTGCGGATCAGTCGCGGTCGAGCCGCACACCCGCCTTGCGCCCACGGATGGTGCAGTGATTGAGCGCCTTCGCGATCTTGCGCGCCTTGTCTTCCGGAACCTCGACCAGCGAGAACGACTCGTGGACGGTGATGGCGCCGATATCGCGTCCCTTGACTCCCGCCTCACCGGTGATCGCTCCCACCAGATCGCCGGGCGTCACTCCCGCCTTGCGGCCCAGGGAGATGAAGAGCTTGCTCGTGGGACCTTCGAGCTTGTCGCGCTTTCGTGGCGGGCCGTCGGAACCGCGCGAGCCACCGCTCGCCTTCGCGCCCCGCGTGCTGCGCGACTGATCGTCGACAGCGGATGACGCGGTGAGATCGCGCTCGTCCTCATCGGGTGAGCCACCCTGGGCCTCCTCGTGAACAAGCGCGAACGCAGCAAGGGCGACCTCGTTGGCATCGCGACTCATCAGCATGTCGTCGAGGACCTCGCGGTACGTGTCCAGTCGATCCTGAGCCTCGGGATCATCGAGTAGGGCCTCGATCGCCTCGCGGCTGCGACGAAGCCGCATCTGACGCACGTCGGTGATCGTCGGTACCGGCTCCACGGGTATCCGCCCATGGATGAGCTTCTCGATCGAGGTGAGCATGCGGCGCTCGCGCGGCTCGACGAGGCTCAGTGCCACGCCCTCGCGTCCGGCACGGCCCACGCGGCCGATGCGATGGACGTAGGCCTCCGGGCTCATCGGCAGGTCGTAGTTCACGACATGCGAGAGGTGGTCGACGTCAAGACCTCGAGCAGCGACATCCGTCGCGACGAGCAGTTCGGTCGTGCCCGCGCGCAGTCGTCCCATGACGCGATCGCGCTGGTCCTGGGTGAGGCCACCGTGCAGGGCCTCGGCCTGGTAGCCGCGGCCAGTGAGGAGATCAGTCAGGTCGTCCACGCCGCCGCGTGTGCGGCAGAAGACGATTGACGCTACGGGATCCTCGGCGTCGAGGATGCGGCCGAGTGCAGCGGACTTGTTCTGACGGGTGACGATGTATGCAGTTTGTCGCACCCGGGGGACCTCGTCGTGCGCCGACTCCGTCGCCTTGATGGAAATGCGTTCCGGATTGCGCAGGTGGCGGCTGGCCAGCTTGTCGATGCGCGAGGGCATAGTGGCCGAGAAGAGCACCGTCTGCCGCTCCTTCGGCGTGATCGCCAGGATGGACTCGATGTCCTCGATGAAACCCATCTCGAGCATTTCGTCGGCTTCATCCAGCACGACCGTGCGCACACCATCGAGGCGCAGAGCACCGCGACCAATGAGATCGAGCGCTCGGCCGGGCGTTGCGACGACGACATCGACTCCGCGACGCAGTGCATCGATCTGATGGCGGGCAGGAGCGCCGCCGTAGATGGCGACGAGTCGCGCACCCATCTCGCGTCCGTAGGTGTGGAAGGCCTGCGAGACCTGGAGGGCGAGTTCGCGGGTGGGGACGAGGATCAAGGCGGCCGGGCCGTTGCCGCGGCGTTGCGGGTCGAGGACCTCAAGGATGGGAAGTGCGAAGGCAGCGGTCTTGCCCGTTCCGGTCGCTGCTTGGCCCAGCAGGTCCGCTCCACCCACGAGGACGGGGATGGCGGCGGCCTGGATGGGGGTGGGCTCCTCGTAGCCGAGCGCCGAGAGTGTGCTCAGCAATTCAGGCCGTAGCCCCAGGGAGGTGAAGGTGGGTTCGGCATTCATGTTGTCTGACATCACCTTAAGCAGGCTACAGGGGCGGGGACGACGAACCGCTTGGGAGCAGTCCCTCCTCATCCGGGAAGGGATCCAGCCGGTCATGAGGTGTCGCGTGGAGCTCGCTACCTGCCATTGAGGGCTGCCGCGAACTCCTGCCCTAGGTCCTTGCTGGCCGCGATGGAGATGTGCCCGCTGTCGCGGTAGAGGTAGGTGTCCCCCAACTGCGTCGTGCAGATGCCTGCCGGGCAGAAGTGGTCCCGCAGGTCCAGGACCGTGGCGCCCGTCGCATCGGCTACCCGGCTGATGGCATCGCGTGCTGACTTCTGAACCTCATTGGCCGACTCGACAGGCATCTGCACGGTGAGGTCGGCGCCGCGCGCGATGTCGAGCGCGGAGAACTGCTCAGGGTCCGATGAGTTCGGCGACGTGAAGAACGGGACATCCTGCACGAGCACCACGTCGTGGCCCGCCGCCTGCAGTTGCTCGACCGTTGACGTGAGTCCGGACTCGAGGAAGGCGTTCTTGCTCGGTTGCTCATTGGTCATGTTCTGCTGCGTCGAACCTGCCGAGAACACCGGGTTGTCCCAGTAGGTGCTGGAAGAGGCCACGAGGACGATGCCGGGTGGCTGCGTGCCAAGCCATGCGAGCGTCTCCTGCACGAACGGCCGACACGGGGAGCGCGGGTTGGCCCTTGATTTCAGATGAACGTCGATGAACGGGCATGAGTTGGCCGTGGCGATGGTGAGCGGGTGATTCGACTGCGCTGTCGCTTCGATGACGGCTTCACTGAAGTGATCGGCGTGGGAATCACCGATCAGGTACACCGGAGTTCCCGTCATGGCCGCGTTCCAGCGACAGTCCTTGGCACGTGGCGCGCTCGGTGGCGTGGACGTGTTGCAGCCCGCGGCATTGCCCGCATGCATCGGCGCGACGCTGGCAACGAACTGCTGGACGCGCGCATTCCAGAAGCCGTTGTTCGACGCGACGAGGAGCCCGACCGCGAGTGCGATGGGCGGCACGAGCGTGGCTGTCACAAGGACCACCATCTGGCGGCGGCTCAGATTGCGAAGTGCGCGAATCGGCTGCTCGACCCAGCGGTACGAGATCGCGGCAGGCAGGATCGAAGCCACGACCGCGATCACAGCGATTCCCGGCGTGTGCGGCCACAGCAGCACGGCGAAGACGACAAAGGGCCAGTGCCACAGATAGAGGGAATAGGAGGTATCGCCGATCAGGACGAAGGGGCGCAGGCCGAGCGTGGCCGTGATCGCATTGCGCTCTCCGAGTCCTGCGGCCAGAAGCGCCATCGTGCCGATCACGGGAATCAAGGTGAGGGGCCCGGGCCACGGGGTCTCGGCGGTGACGAACCACAGCGAGACAGCCAGGCCGATCAGTCCGACAACGCCCAGGGCGAGCCCCCGGCCGCGGGTGACCCATGGAGCAAGTCGCCCAGCGAACAGGGCCAGCAGCGCTCCGGCGGCGAACTCCCAGGCCCGCGATGCGGGGCCGTAGAAGCCGCCGAGCCACTGCGGCATGACGGGGACGTGATGGCCGGTGGCCTGGAGGAGTGCGATGCCGAGGGAGATGGCCCCGACCAGTCCGACCAGCAGAACCGGCGCCCACGCGGTGCGCCGTCCGCGTCGCGCCAGCCACCAGGCAATGGCCAGTACCAACGGGAAGATGAGATAGAACTGCTCCTCCACCGAAAGCGACCAGGTATTGAGCAGCGGGTTCGCGGCCGCGGGGGCGTCGAAGTATCCCCCTGTTGTGCGAGCGATGACGATGTTGGCCGTGATGAGAATGGCGCCGAGCCCGGTCTTCGCGGCTATCTGCTGCGCACCGAGCGGCGACTGCAGGATGGCTGAGATGACCATCGTGACCGCGACGAGCAGGGCCAGCGCCGGTGTCAGCCGGCGAAATCTCCTCGCGTAGAACCGCTGGAAGTTGATGGCACCCGATCTGGCCCACTCTCGGGCGAGCATCGCGGTGATGACGAAGCCGGATATGACGAAGAAGATGTCGACCCCGACGAAGCCGCCGGGAACAGGCAGCCCGGCATGAAAGAGCATGACGACCACGACGGCGATGGCTCGCAGCCCTTGGATATCAGCACGATGGTTCTGGCCCGAGGATTCTGCGGAGGCCGAGGCAGTGCGTGTGCTCCCCAGCGCCATCCGTCCTCCACATGCGCCACCCACCTGGGATGCGTCGGGTCAGTCTAGGGGCTGAGATGTCGCTGCCTCGCTGAGAGGCGCGATCGGTCCCGCGACACCGGGGACAAAACGCTTCACGTAATCTGGCGTGCGTTTCGTCGTACGGATCCCCTGGCATCACAAGGAGCGAGAAGTTGGCCCCCGCGAACCTTCGCAGACGGCTGGTAGCCGTCGTGGCGACGGTGGCAACCGTGCTCACCACTCTTGCGGCATTCGCTTTCCTCGTGGACGGATCACCGGATTCGTCGCTGACCAGAGGTACGCGAGGCAGTGCGGCCCTCTTTGCGGCCCCGGTGGAATCCGATCTGGTTCCCGATCCCCTGCCGTCCGAGAGCGTTGTGCCGCCGGTCGAATCTGTCGCGCAGATCAAGAACGTGGTCCTGCTGCTCGCCGACGATCTGGATTCGCGCCTCTTCGACATGGTGCCGCGGTTGAGTGCGCTCAGGTCAGCGGGGACGACCCTCACCAACTTCGTCGTCACGGACTCCCTCTGCTGCCCCTCGCGGACCTCGATCATGCGCAGTCAGTACGTCCACAACCACAAGGTGCTGTCGAATATCCCGCAGTCCGGCGGTGGCTGGGCCACGTTCTACAGCCGCAATCACGAGCTTGACTGCCTGCCCACCTGGCTCAAGACCGCCGGTATCAACACCTCCTTCATCGGGAAGTACCTCAACGGATTCCCCAATGGCGCTCCTAGCAAGACGTATATCCCGCCCGGCTGGGACTACTTCGTCTCCTCGATCGTCGGCACCGCGTCGTATCAGGGCTACAACTACACGCTGAATGTGAATGGCACGCTGCAGAGGTACGGCAGTACGCCAGCCGACTTCATGAACGATGTGCTCACGGCCGACGCGGCAGAGCGGATCAGGAGCCTGTCCACGCCGTTCTTCCTTGAACTGGCCACGTACAGTCCCCATAGCCCGGCGCCGGTGGCCGAGCGGCATCTCGGAAGTCATTACGGCGCTGTCGTTCCCAGGACCCCGTCATTCAATGCGCGGGGCAGGAACGAGTTGCCGTGGATAGCGTCGCAGCCGATTCTCAAGCCCAAGCAGGTCGCCAACTTCGATCGCATCTGGACTCAGCGCCTCGAATCGGCCGAGTCCGTTGCCGATTCATACGACGCCATCGTCGCTGAACTGGCAGCCACGGGTCACACGAACGACACCCTCATCATGGTGACGTCAGACAACGGCTATCACATGGGCGTCCATCGGCTCATCACCGGAAAGCAGACCGCGTATCGCGAGGATTCCATCGTGCCGATGGTCCTCATCGGCCCCGGAATCCCCAAGGGCGCGTCGATCGGCAAGATGACGTCGACGATCGACATCGCCCCCACCGTGAATGCACTGTTCGGAGCCCAGACTCCGACCTGGGCCGACGGGCGCGACCTGATGCCGCTGGTGACCGATCCCGTGAATGCGCCGTGGCGCACCGGGATCCTCACCGAGAACCTGAGCCGCACGAAGCCCGGTGACGTCGACTACAGCCGGCTCGAGCCGCCGTCCTTCCACGCCCTGCGAACCGAGAAGTGGCTGTACCTGGAGTACGTGGACAAGCGCGTCGAACTGTACGACCTGGTGAATGACCCGTACGAGATGCGAAATATGGCCAAGGGAGCCGACCGCTCCACGTTGGCCAGACTCCATGCGCAGTTGAAGGCCCTGGTCGCCTGCGCTGGTCCGTCGTGCCGCGCGGCGGACAGCAGGGTGATAGACGCACCCGTTGTGCCGTCGGCTCCGCTGCCTCAGGCGCTGCCGGATGGCCCTGACCTGCTGTCTAGCGCCTCGGGGTGATGTCGAGCGAGATGCCGCACATGCCGACGACCTCGCCCGCAGCGTTGCGTAGGGGGCCCTTCGTGGTCAGGTACACCCGCTCTTCGCCAGTGTCCTTGATCACGTCATGCTCCTCGCGTTGCACGGTCACCCCGCCGGCGATGACCTGCTGGTCGTTGACCCGCAACTCGTTCGACTGCTCGAGGTCGAAGAAGTGGCTGTCATCACGTCCGCGAATCCCCTCGAGCGATGCCCCGAATAGGTTCTGCACTGCCTTGTTCGCGAAGACGTAGTTGCCGTCGAGATCCTTGCTGTAGACGAAGGCGTCGAGGGCATCCAGAATCGCCAGGGCATCGGCGGCAGACGAGTCAGCGGGGTTGACGCTCATGGGGGGGCCTCTCGTGGGGGGCGAGTGTGGGAGTGAGG
>CAIVQM010000168.1 GCA_903908025.1 uncultured bacterium | reverse complement strand
TCGACCCCCTCCACATCGAACACGACGGCATCGATCAGGTCGCCCACCTGCACACTCGTCCCGCCGATCAGCACGATGGTTGCGGCATCGTCAGGACCCTGGTGGCCGGCGCGCCCGACAGCTATCGACTGCTCGTCCTCGTCGAAGTCGAGCGACTCGACCAGCACCACGACGCGCTCGCCAATCCGGTCCTCTGCACGCTGCGCCATCACCTCGTCGACGAGGGCGGTCACCTGCTCGACGCGCTCGCGGATCGTGCTCTCATCGACCTTGTCCGGCAGCCCCACCGCTTCGGTGCCGTCCTCGTCGCTGTAGCCGAACACGCCCACGGCATCGAGGCGCGCCTGCTCCAGGAACGCCAGCAGGTCGTCGAACTCCTCCTGCGTCTCGCCGGGGAATCCGACGATCACGTTGCTGCGGATACCCGCGGCCGGATCGAGGTCGCGGATCCGCTCGACGAGGTCGAGGAACTCCGCCTTCCCGCCGAACCGCCGCATGCGCCGCAGGACGGTGGGGCTGGCGTGCTGGAAGGACAGGTCGTAGTAGGGAGCGACAGCCGGGGTGGTGGCAATGGCCCTCAGCAGGTCAGGCCGCACCTCGGCAGGCTGGAGATACGCGACACGCACACGCGCAACCGTGGTGTTCGACGCGATGCGGGGCAGCAGCGCCTCCAGGAGCCGGAGATCTCCGAGGTCCTTGCCATAGGACGTCGAGTTCTCGCTGACGAGGACAACCTCGCGGACGCCCTCTCCCACCAGCCAGGCCACCTCAGCGAGGATGTCGACGGGCGGGCGAGACACGAACGATCCGCGGAAGGACGGGATCGCGCAGAACGAGCACCTCCTGTCGCAGCCCGATGCCAACTTGACCGGTGCCACCGGGCTGCCGTCGAGCCGGCGACGCAGCACGGGTGGCTGCCAGCCCGGCACCGAGTCGGCAGGTGTCGCGGAACCATGCCCCGGCACCGCAGCGGCCACCGACTGTCGATCCACCGGCGAGATGGGCAGCAGTTGGCGTCGATCGGTTGGAGTATGCGGCACATGCTGCTCACCCGCAACGATGCGTCGCAGCTTCTCACCGATGTCGACGTAGTCGTCGAAACCCAGGACCGCATCGGCCTCGGGCAGCGACTCGGCAAGTTCCTTGCCGTAGCGCTCGGCCAGACATCCGACAGCGACGACGGCCTTCGGACCAGATCCGCCCTGCTTCAGGTCGGCAACAGCGAGGATCGCGTCGATCGAGTCCTTCTTCGCCACCTCGACGAAGCCGCAGGTGTTGACGAGGACGGCATCGGCATCGTCCGGGTCGTCGACGAGTTCCCACCCATTGGCCGCCAGCCGACCGGCCATCTCCTCGGAGTCGACCTCGTTGCGGGCGCACCCGAGGGTGACGACGGCGACCTTCTGGCGCACGTCGGGGAGGTCGGTGGACACGGCCACAGCCTACGCAGTCGAATCGAGGCCGCGACTGTCAGTCGAGGGGACGGCCGCGAAGCTCACTGTCGAATGCGTCGATGAGCTCATCGGGATCGAGGCCGAGTACGGGTGCCATCGACCGAAGTTGCCCTCGGGCGTAGACGAGACCGCCGCAGTGGCTGAAGTCGTCCTGCTCCATGGCCGACAGGATCGATGCCCGCAACTTCGTCGCCTGGGCGAGGTCGTCCAGGCTCATGCCGCGTGCGGCGCGCGCAGCACTCAGCATCTGACCAGCAGACATGTCTCCCCGATCGATCTCAGCCCCGTATTGGCATCGTACGGTGCGTGGTGTCGTAGCGCAGCGGAACCCACCGGCCCCGACTACTCCTCGCCGCCGCGCAGGATGAGCAGCAGGCCCGGAAGTTCGTCGGGCTTCACGAGCACATCGCGGGCCTTCGAGCCCTCGCTCGGGCCCACGACCCCGCGAGACTCCATCAGGTCCATCAGGCGGCCGGCCTTCGCGAAGCCGACGCGCAGTTTGCGCTGAAGCATCGACGTCGAGCCGAACTGCGTGGAGACCACGAGCTCGACGGCCTGCAGAAGGATGTCGAGATCGTCGCCGATCTCCTCGTCGACCTCGCGGTGCGTCGACGGAGCAGCCACGACATCGGGGATGAACTCCGCCTCGCCCTGTGCCTTGCAGTGCGCGACGACCGCCTTGATCTCCGCCTCGGAGACGAAGGCGCCCTGGATTCGCATCGCCTTGTTGGCACCCATCGGCAGGAACAGTCCGTCACCCTGTCCGACGAGCTTCTCGGCACCTGCCTGGTCGAGGATGACGCGGCTGTCGCCGAGACTCGACGTGGCGAACGCCAGCCGGCTCGGCACGTTCGCCTTGATCAGCCCGGTCACGACGTCGACACTCGGACGCTGCGTGGCGAGGACGAGGTGAATCCCAGCGGCTCGTGCCAGCTGCGTGATACGCACGATCGCATCCTCGACGTCACGCGGAGCAACCATCATCAGGTCGGCCAGCTCGTCGACGATCACGAGGAGGTACGGATACGGCTTGATCTCGCGCTCGCTGCCGGGCAGCGGCGTGACCTTGCCGTCCTGCACCGCCTTGTTGAACTGGTCGATGTGCCGGTAGCCGAAGTGCGCCAGGTCGTCGTAGCGACGGTCCATCTCCTTCACGACCCATTGAAGCGCGTCGGCCGCCTTCTTCGGGTTCGTGATGATCGGCGTGATCAGGTGCGGAACACCCTCGTACGCCGACAGCTCGACCCGCTTGGGATCGATGAGGATCAGGCGCACCTCTTCGGGCGTGGAACGCATGAGGATCGACGTGATGAGGCTGTTGATACAGCTCGACTTTCCGGCGCCGGTCGCACCGGCGACAAGCAGGTGAGGCATCCGTGCGAGGTTGGCCATGACGAAGCCGCCCTCCACATCCTTGCCCAGTGCTGCCGCCAGCGGATGATGGTCGCTCGTCGCGGCACTGCTCCGCAGCACATCACCGAGGGCAACCAGCTCGCGATCGGTGTTGGGGATCTCGACACCGATCGCCTTCTTGCCGGGGATCGGGCTGAGGATGCGCACGTCGGCACTCGCAACGGCGTAGGCGATGTTCTTGCTCAGGGCCGTCACGCGCTCGACCTTGACGCTCGGGCCGAGTTCAATCTCGTAGCGGGTCACGGTCGGCCCACGCATGAACCCCGTGATCTGCGCATCGATGGCGAACTGCTCCATGACCTCCGTCAACGCCGCGACCACATGATCATTGGCCTTCGTGGCGGTCTTGTGCGCCGGACCCGTCTTGAGCACGTCGCGCTTGGGCAGGGCGTATGCCGTGCGCCTCGGGATCGTCAGCTGACGCGGCTTGGCAGCCGGCTTGTCCGTGCTGAGCACGATGGTCTCGTTGCGCGCGGGGTGGCCGACCGGATGCACCTCGGTCTCCTGCGGAGCCTCGACCTGGTCGGTCAGCAGGTGATACGACGTGTCGTGACCAGGACTGACCCCCGCCATGAGGACCGCGGCGGGCCGATCCTCGTCCTCGAGCATGGTCGTGAACAGGATGTCGTCGTCGGTCTCGTGCACGAAGGCGCTCTCGTCCGCAACGTCATCAGCATCGATCTCGCGCTCGGCCTCCGGCTCCGCCGGCTCGCGGGGGCTGCGACGAAGCAGGCCAACCGCCCCGTGGGCCAGTTTCTGGGAGCCACTGCGCACCGAGGCGAGCGATGTCGCGGTCAGCACGAGCAGCCCGAAGACGAGCAGGAGCGTCAGGACCAGTCCGGCCACGATCGGACCAACCGCCGCGACCACCGGGGCCGTGGCCATCCAGCCGATGACGCCGCCGCCCGCTGACATCGCCTCGGCACCGTCGCTGGGCGTCGACGCACCCATGATCAGGTGCCAGATCCCGATGACCCCGACAAGGACCGCGGCGGCACCGATAACGAGGCGGCCGGTGGTCGCGTTGTCGTCCGGATGCCGCAGGAAGCGCCACGCCAGACCGAGCAGGATGAGCGGCGAGAGCCACGCCAGCGCGCCGATGAGCGCGGTGATGACCATGCTGGCCCAAGACACGAACCAGCCGTCGACGCCGAACCAGGTGGCTGCCACGAGAGTGGCGGCGCCAGCAATCAGGGCCAGGCCAAGGCCGTCACGGCGATGCGACGGGTCCAGATCACGGGCGCCACGGCCCAGCGCTCGGGCAGCACCGCCTACGAGGTGCGCGGCACCCAGCCAGATCGCCCGGAGCAGGCGCCCGATGGCCGCAAGCACCCGTGGAACGGGTCCCGGCGTCACCGACCGTCGGGGCGGGGCCTTCCGGGCGCGCGTCGAGGACGCGGCCGGTCGGCGGGTGGGCTTGGCGGCAGCGCGGGATGACCGCGCGGGGGAAGACGTGCGGGAAGCCATATTGGGAGCGTAGTGGTCAGACCCCACTGGTATCGGTAGTCACACGCGCCACGCCCGTACCACGTTTATCCGTATTCGCCCGACCCCCGAGCCCCCGCCCCAGCCGAGTGGTCGCGCGTTGCGGGGTTTCGGGGGCTCGCTGCGCTCACTCCTCGCTAGGCCTCGCGACATACGGCCCACCTCCGGGGCTCGCTGCGCTCACTCCTCGCTAGGCCTCGCGACATACGGCCCAGCTCCGGGGCTCGCTGCGCTCACTCCTCGCTAGGCCTCGCGACATACGG
>CAIVQM010000167.1 GCA_903908025.1 uncultured bacterium | reverse complement strand
GTTCGCCCGCCCGGGCAGCCTCAACTCTGTTTCGCCAGTCCCCGCTCGGCTTCTCGGCGCGCTACCGAACTGAGCTCGGGGTGGGTGTCGACGAAGACGCGCACGGACACAGCATCGAGGCGCGCCGCATCGCGCAACGCCCAGCCGATCTCCGCGAGGCTCGCGGCCTGCTCCTCTGTCTCGACGCCCTCGGCGACTCCTGCGAGGCCAAGCGGCCGAACCACCTCGATGATGCCCTTCGCCAGTGCTGCCCCGAAGCTGCCCGGACGGTCGACGGTCGCGACAAGTGACGCATCCAACTTGAGTCCGGTCACCGGCAAGTCACGAAGCATCGCGAGCGACGAGCTTCCGGTCCCGAAGTTGGACAGGAAGATGCCCACACCACGCTTGCGCAGCCGCATGAGATCGGCCTGGATCGGGCGGCGCGACGACTGCACAGCCGACTCCGTCAGCTCGAACACCAGGCAGCAGGGATCCACCCCCCACTGGTCAACGATGCCGAGGACACCGTCGACCCAGCCCTCGTCCGACAACTCCACGGGGGACACGTTGACGCCGATCTGCAGGGTGTGTGCAGGGAGCGCGGCCAGTGCCGCGCACACCATCGACAGGACCGTCCGACCCAAGGGGCGGACGAGCTGGGACTGTTCGGCGACCAGCAGAAAATCGTCCGGCGCGATCAGCCCCTCGCGCGGATGACGCCAGCGGAGCAACGCCTCCACAGCAACGGGACTACGGTCCGCCAGCGAGACGATCGGCTGATACACCAGACCGAACTCCTCAGCCTCGAGCGCGAACCGCAGTTCCTCCTCGAGGGCCGACCGTCGCACAGCTCGGTCAGCCAGATCGGCGGTGAACACCGTCACCGACGGGCTGCCTACCTCCCGCGCAGTGCCGATCGCGATATCGGCTTCCCTGATCAGCGTCATGCAGGTGGTCCCCGGCTCGGCCAGGACCGCAGACGCCAGGACAATCGGCTCAACCCGACGACCAGTCACCCGGATCTCCGAGGAGATGCCGGCCACGATCGACTCCGCGCGCGAGCGAAGGGCGTCGGCCGACACGACGCTCGGGCACGCGATACCGAACCCCTTGCCCGACACCCGGCCGGCCTCCTCGCCCGGGAGCAGTCGATTGAGGATTCGGTTCGCGAACTCGGAGAGGGCGGCATCCCCCGTCGCGAGTCCCGCCGATTCGTTGACCGCCCGCAGGTTGTCGAACTCGATCAGAATGAACCCGAATCCGCCTGGCCCCGCAAGCTGTTGCACTGCCTCGTCCACGACGTCGAAGAGGACGCGCCGGGACAGCAGGCCCGTGACGCCGTCGAGTGGCTCACTTCGCCGTGCGCGAGCGGTCGCGTGGATGTCCTGCAGGGTCACCAGGAAGCCCGCGACTCCCGCGTCCGACTCCGGGATCGCACGGGCCACGCCGGAGAACCAGCGTTCCGCCCCGTCGCGCCTGCGCAGGAGCACCTTCTGCACCACGTCCCGCCCGGCCAGCAGTCGGTGCCGATTGGCGTCGACCCACGCCTGATCCTGATCCGGTGACAGCAGGATGATGGCCGGCTGGCCGAGCAAATCGTCGACCGCCCAGCCGAGATACTCGGTGACCGACGGGGACACCCAGACAATGTCCAGCCCACGTGTCACATACACGACATCGGCCTGCTGCAACGCTTCGGACATTCCCGTCGGGACGAGCCCGACCGGAATGTCGGAGTGGCGCTGAGCTGGGCCCCCCAGACTCATGGGGCTTGCTTAACACGGCGATGTCGGGCATTGCAAGCACCGACGCGTTGCTGGTTGAACAGGGTGTACGGGAAACCCTCAGCCCCCGAGACCCTCCTTGATGCGAGTCAGCGCACCCGTGAGCTCGGCAGGGATCACCCACACTTTGTTCGCATCGCCCTTCGCCACCTCGGGCAGGGCCTGCAGATACCGATGGGCGAGTTCGTTGGGCTGCGGATCGGCCGAGCGCAGGCCTGCGTAGATGGTCTTGACGGCCGACGCCTCTGCTTCGGCCGCGATGATGCGCGCCTTCGCCTCGCCGTCGGCTCGCAGCACCGCGGCCTGCGCCTCGCCTTCGGCGCTGAGGATCGCCGACGTCTTCGCACCCTCAGCCGTCAGGATCGCGGCCTGCTTCTGCCCCTCGGCGGTGAGGATCGCCGCGCGGCGCTCGCGCTCCGCCTTGAGTTGCTTCTCCATCGCCTCCTGCACCGACTTGGGCGGGTCGATGGCCTTCAGCTCAACGCGATTGACGCGGATCCCCCACTTTCCGGTGGCCTCGTCGAGAACACCGCGCAACTGACCGTTGATCTGGTCACGGGAGGTGAGCGCCTCCTCCAGATCCATCGATCCGATGACATTGCGCAGTGTGGTGACAGTGAGTTGCTCGATGCCGAGCAGGAAGTTGTTGATCTCGTAGGTCGCCGCCTTCGGCTCGGTCACCTGGAAGTAGATGACCGTGTCAATGGACACGACGAGGTTGTCCTCCGTGATGACCGGCTGCGGCGGGAACGACGCAACCTGCTCGCGCATGTCGACGCGCTCGCGAATCCGATCGACCACGGGCAGCAGGATGCTGAGGCCGGGGTTGAGTGTGCGCTGATAGCGGCCGAGTCGCTCGACGATGGCCGTGCTCGCCTGCTTGACGATCACGACCGTTCGCGACACGAGCAGCAGCGCGAACAGCAGCGCTAGGAAGACGACGCCGACGGGCAGGAGGACATCCATGACTACTCCCTGATGGTTGTTCGGTTCAGTCGGTCAACGGGGGTCCACGGGGTACACGAGGGCGGTGGCACCGTCGATCCGCGTGACGATGACGTCGGTGCCGTCGGCGACGGGCTCCGACGTGACATCCACGTCCAGGCGCGCGGACCACACCTCGCCCTTCAACGTGATGCGGCCGTCGTCCCGGGTGACCTCGCTGATCGCCCGCGCGCGCGAACCCGGCAGCGCGTCGACCCCCGTGCGTGTCATGCCGGAAGACTTGCGCAGGTGCTTCAGGGCCAGGGGCCGCACGAAGGCAATACCAGCCAGGGAGACCCCGACACCGATGACGGCCTGCGCCCACAGAGGTGCGCCCGCCACGGCCGAGATCGCGGCCATCGCGGCGCCCACGGCGATCAGGCCGAATGTCAGGTCGACCGTGAAGATCTCGATGCCCACGGCGGCGAGCGCCGCGATCATCCACAGCAGTGCCGGTGACATTCGTACCTCCCTCATTCACTGTAGCCCGAATTGCCCGAATGGGCCGTTGAGCCGCGAATGCGGAGTATTCTACGTCGACATGACGCAGATGCGGATTTCCGAAGCGGCCGAGCTCCTTGGGGTCAGCGACGACACGGTGCGTCGCTGGCTGGACTCGGGTCGGCTCACCGCCGGTCCGGAAGCTCCCGGCCCCCGCACGGTCGACGGTGCGAGCATCGCGGCCGCGATGGCCGAGCAGGCCGTCGACCCAGCCCCGGTCAGCATTCAGTCCGCCCGCAATCGCTTCCCCGGCATCATCACGCGAGTCGAGAGGGACGGCGTGATGGCGCTGGTCGAGATCCAGGCCGGACCACACCGTGTCACGTCACTTCTCAGCCGCGAGTCCGCCGACGAGCTCGGGCTCGCACCCGGAGTCCGCGCGGCGGCCGTCATCAAGTCCACCAACGTCATCGTCGAACTCGAAGCAAGCTCATGAGGCTGGGTCGTGTCGGCGCCCTCTGGTTGGCCGCCGCCACTGTGGCGGTCTCGGTCATCGGCACCGAACCAGGCGCCGCCGCCACTGCCGCACCCGCCGGCACCATCACCGTGTCGGCGGCATCGTCACTCACCGACGTCTTCCCCGTCATCGCCGCGGCCTTCGAAAAGCGATTCCCCGGCACGACTGTGCGGTTCAACTTCGGCGGCAGCTCCGCCCTCGTCGAGCAGGTGAACGCCGGCGCCGCCGTCGACGTCCTCGCCACCGCGTCCGAGCCGACCATGTGGAAGGCCGTCAACGCCGGGCACACTGGACGGCCCCTGCTGTTCGCGAAGAACACCATGGCAATCGCCATGCCCCCCGGCAACCCGGCAGGAGTCACGTCGCTCAGCGATCTGTCACGCACTGACGTGATTACGGCCGTATGCGCCGTCGCCGTACCGTGCGGATCGGCGGCTAGGGACCTGTTCGCCCGGAACGGCGTGATCGTCAGGCCCGTCACCTTCGAACTCGACGTGCGCGGAGTCCTCGGCAAAGTGATGGCCGACGAGGTCGACGCCGG
>CAIVQM010000166.1 GCA_903908025.1 uncultured bacterium | reverse complement strand
CGGACCGGCGGACCGGTCGGGCCGCGATGTCGGTCTTGATCCGGTTGCGCCGCCGACCGCCTCTGAGGCCGGCATCGTCGCGATGGATCGGGCGACGGTCGGCTCGACCGAACCGGAGATCTCCCTTGATGAGGTGCTGCTCTACCTGCTCGAGAAGGGCGGCTCGGATCTGCACCTGTCGGTGAACTCGCCACCGATGATCCGGGTCCACGGCGACCTGGAGTCCGTGCCGGGGTATCGGCCCCTGACGGCGCATCAACTGCAGGATGCCGTCTACTCGATCCTGACCGACAAGCAGAAGCAGCGGTTCGAGGAGAGCAAGGAGCTCGACCTGGCCTACCAGTTGCCGGGTGCGGCTCGCTTCCGCGTCAACCTGATGCAGCAGCAAGGGGCGATCGGAGCAGTACTTCGCGCCATCCCGTGGGAAATCCTGCCACTCGAGGCGCTGCGCATGCCCGCCATCCTGGGTGACTTCGCCGACCTGCCGCGCGGACTCGTCCTCGTAACGGGCCCCACCGGATCGGGAAAGTCCACGACGCTCGCCGCGATCATCGACAAGGCGAACCGCACGCGCAAGGGTCACATCATCACGATCGAGGACCCGATCGAGTTCGTGCACCAGCACCGGCAGTCACTCGTCAACCAGCGCGAGGTCGGCACCGACACGATGTCCTTCGAGGCAGCCCTCAAGCACGCGCTGCGACAGGACCCCGACATCATCCTCGTCGGCGAGATGCGCGACCTCGAGACGATCTCGATCGCCCTCACCGCTGCTGAGACCGGCCACCTCGTGTTCGGCACTCTGCACACCAGGTCGGCCGCGACGACCATCGACCGCATCATCGACGTCTTCCCGCCGTCGCAGCAGTCGCAGATTCGCACCCAGCTGGCGGCATCGGTGCAGGCCATCGTCTGTCAGACACTGTGCAAGACCACCGATGGCAAGGGACGCGTGGCGGCGACTGAGGTGCTCATCGCGACGCCGGCGCTTCGCAACCTGATCCGCGAGGGCAAGCTGCAGTCCATTCCGTCGGCCCTGCAGACCGGCTCGCGGTACGGGATGCACACGCTCAACCAGGACCTGGCGCACTTGGTCGATGAAGGCCTCGTCACCTACGAGACGGCTCGCGAGCGCTGCTCCGACGCCTCCGAGCTCAACCAACTGTTGGGCAGGACCCCTGATGCCACAGACTGAATACATCGTCAAGGCCCGGGCGCGGTCCGGTCGGCTGGTCGAGTCCAAGCTCAAGGCCGTCAGCGAGGCGGAGGCGCTGTCGCGCATCCGTCAGCAGGGGATGACGCCGATCGCCGTCGAGACGGCGAACACCGGGATGAACCGGGAGATCCGCTTCGGCAAGGGCAAGGTCAAGCTGAAGGACCTCGCCATCTTCTCGCGTCAGTTCGCCACGATGCTGAGTTCCGGCCTGCCGATCCTGCGCTGCCTTGCCATCCTGGCCGACCAGACGGAGAGCGTCCGGCTGCGCGACCTCCTTGTCGAGATCCGCGATCAGGTTGAGAAGGGCGAGTCCCTCTCCGAGTCGCTGTCGCGGCACAAGGAGTTCCCGCCGATCATGGTCAGCATGGTTCGGGCCGGTGAGGTCGGCGGCTTCCTCGACACCACCATGATGCAGATCGCCGAGTCGCTTGAGGCCGACGTGCGGCTGCGGGGGAAGATCAAGGCGGCCTTGACATACCCGATTGCCGTTGCGGTGATCGCCGTGCTGATCACGACGGGCATGCTCATCTTCATCGTCCCGGTCTTCGCCGGGCTGTTTGCATCGTTCGGTGGTGAGTTGCCGCTGCCGACGCGGATCCTCGTCACAGCATCCGACATCATCAAGAACCCCATGTTCTTCGTGCCGGTGCTCGTCATTCTCATCGGTGGCAGCATGTGGTACCGCCGCAAGAAGAACTCCCTGGCCGTGCGACGCGTCGTCGATCCGCTGAAGTTCCGGATTCCGGTCTTCGGCAACCTCTTCCAGAAGGTTGCCCTGGCGCGCTTCACTCGCAACTTCGCGACACTTCTGCACGCTGGCGTCCCCATTCTCAGCGCACTCGACATCGTCGGTGACACGGCGGGCAACGTCGTCATCTCGCAGGCCGTGGTCGCGGTGAAGGAGAGCGTGCGGCAGGGAACCGGCATCGCCAAGCCACTCAAGGAGCACACCGTGTTCCCCGAGATGGTCGTGCAGATGATCGCCGTCGGCGAGGACACCGGCGCCCTCGACACGATGCTCCGCAAGATCGCTGACTTCTACGACCAGGAGGTCGAGGCCACGACCGAGCAGTTGATGGCCCTTATCGAGCCGATCATGATCATGCTGCTCGGCGGAGTGGTCGGCGGCATGATCATCGCGATGTACATGCCGATCTTCAAGATCTTCGACCTGATCAAGAAGTGACCCGAGTGCCGTCGGGCGCGATCGGAATTCCCCGGGCCCTCGTCGGGCGTCGCTGGGTTGTCATCTTCGCCGCCCTTGCGGTGTTCGGTCTGGTCATTGCTGACCTTGCCTTTCCTGCGGCCGTGTTGCTCGTGGCGCTTTCGACCTTCGTCGTCATGCCGGCCAGCAACCAGCGATCCCGCTGGCTGGGCGACGCGCTCGCCTGGGTCCCGTTGGGCGCCTGTGTGTTCTTCGCATCCGCTGTGCTCGTCATCGTCGGTACGGGGATCACAGGATTCAGCCTCTGGGGGAGTGGCCATGCTCGCGTCGGCCTGCTCGGCCTGACCGCGGTGATCGCCGCTGGGGGGTTTGTCCGCGGCGGTCGGATCGCCCTGTGGTCGCCGGCGTCGGCGCTCGCCTGGCTGCCAGCGCTGGTAGTGGGCGGGTTCGAGGTCTATCGCTTCCATCAGCCGATGGCCTACTGGAGCCGTCCGGTCTGGGCGCTTACCGACTGGGTCAACAACTCTGAGATGGTCGTCGACCTCTACAAGAACGGAATGCTGGAGTACACGTCTGCGAGCCAGTCCGCCGGTGGTGCGCCGAGTGTCTACCCACGCGGGCTGCATGCGCTGCTGGCCTGGCTGATCAGCGGCGCGACAGGGACCGAATCGGTGCCGGCGGCCTGGGAGGCCGCGGTGACGGGCGTGTCGGCCACCGTCGCCGTCATGTCGGTGCTCGCGATCGCATCCGCATCGCTCCTTGCGATCGCTGTTGCTCGGAGAATCGATGCACCGACCTGGGTCGTCATCTGCGCACCCCTGCTGACCTCCCTGCTGATGATGCATCCCCGCGTCTACCAGTTCCTCGGTCTTGCCGGATTCATGACGACGGGGGCCGTCACCGTCGTCCTCTTCGCCGTACTGCTTCTGGCAGATGCCGGGCCGGCTCGGGGCGGATATGCGTTCCGACTGGCAGGCACGGCGCTGCTGGCAATGTCCGTGTTCTATCTGTGGCAGCTTCTGGTCCTCCCTGTACTGGTGGTGGCCGGGTTCGTAGCGTGGCGGTGGTGGACGGCAGGCCGTGGCCACGCCCGATTCGTCGTGCCCATCGTCGTGATCTCGGCGGCGGCATGTGCGCCGCTTGCGCTGGTCTCAATCACGGCATCGGGCGCTGCCCAGTCGCAGTTGCCGGCCAATGTGCCGGGCGTGTCCGTCGTTATTGTGCTGGCCCTCGTCGGCCTCGCCGTCCTGGTGCTGCTGACCACCAAGCCGCGCCCCGAGCTGTTGAGCACGGTGTTCTGCCTGCTTGCTTCGAGTCTGGTCACGCTTGGCCTGATGCTGACCAAGGCTCTCGGTGGTGACTCCGCGAATCTGCCGTACTACGCGCTGAAAGTGCTGTGGCATGCCGGTCTGGTGGCCCTGCCGGTGGCCGTGGTATCGGCCGGCGTCCTCATCCTTCGTGGGGCCCAGTCGGATTGGGTTCGGGCGGTTACGCGAGGCCGACTGGCCCTGCGCATCCTGATTGTGGGCGGGCCACTCATTCTCGTGCTGGCCTACCTCGGTGGTGGCCTGTCCTTCGGCATCATGCAGAACGTGACCATGCTGAGCAGCCCCCGTGGGCCGAGCCCGCAGGTGCCGATGGTCGTCCTGTCCGACCCGGCGGTGCTGGCTGCTGATGGGCGCCCCGTGCTGCCCTATCTCCTGCACCCGCAGGGCTGGCAGCTGTGGCAGCGCTACGACGACTGGCAGGCCGCCCAGATCCTGCGGACCCTGGGGGCGACCGTCCCGCCAGGAAGTGCCCTGTTGGGCCACCGGGCTGACGAGATCTGCACGTGGCTGGCGGCCAACCCGGACGCGATCCGCCTGACAGGCCCCCGACTCGGCTACGAGGAGCTCATCGAGCGTGGCTGCCCGGCTTCAGTCGTCGCGCCTGACAAGTGGACCGTGCTCAGGACTCCGGCCGAGTGGTGGCGCGACACCGCCTGGGAGTCGACGGGAGGTGCCCCCGACCCGGCCATCCAGCCCCCGGCATTCCTGTTCCGCCCCACCGGGCCGGGAGAGGTCTGAAAATAGTTCTGGCAGAAGGGTTCATTCTGGCCGAATCCGGTCCGAAACCCTGATTGCCGGAACCACTCGGGTACGGCACCCCCGCAGACGAGGGTCGTTGGAGCAGGAGAATGACATGCTCACTCGCATCATGAAGCCAAGAGACGAGCGCGATGCGGGATTCACCCTCATCGAACTGCTGGTCGTCGTCGTCATCATCGGCATCCTTGCCGCTATCGCCATCCCGGTCTTCCTGAACCAGCGCAACGCTGCCAGGAACGCATCGGTCGAATCCGACATTCGCAACATCGCGACTGTCATGGAGACCTACTACACCCAGAACGACGCCTACCCGACGGCGGCTGGCCCGCTTCAGTCGGCCGG
>CAIVQM010000165.1 GCA_903908025.1 uncultured bacterium | reverse complement strand
CGCCTCCGCCGTCGGCGACCCGGACCGCGTCGCCCGCATCGCTGGCGACGAGTTCCTCGTACTACTCACCGATCTGCCGAGCGCGGCGGATGCGGCTTCGAAGGCCGAGCGGCTGTGCGCAGCCGCTCGCGGCACCATCGTGGTCGAGGGCCAGTCGATCGAACCCACGGTGAGCATCGGCATCGCCACGGGGGATCGCAACTCCACCAGTGAGGAACTCCTCAGGCAGGCAAGTCTCGCCGCACGACAGGCGAAGGACGCTGGCCGCGATCGTTGGCAGTTCATCGAGCCCGCCCTCGCTTCTGAGGCCGCCCGCCGACTCACCATCGAGTCCGATCTGCGCGATGTGCTGCGGCAGGGGCGCATCACCCCGTGGTTCCAGCCGGTCGTGACGCTGGCTGACCGCCAGGTGCGCGGATATGAGGCGCTTGCCCGCTGGACGGGCGGCGACAACTTCACCATGCTGCCCGACGAGTTCCTGCCGATCGCCGAGGCGACCGGCCTGGTCATCGACATCGACCTTGCCATCCTGGCCGGAGCTCTTGACCTGCTGGCCGTGTCTGCCATCGAGCATGTTGCCGTCAACGTCTCGCCGCCCTCACTGGCCAGCAGCGACTACCCGGATCGATTCCTCGCACTCGTCACCTCATCCGGAATCGATCCCACCCGGCTACGCCTTGAAGTGACCGAGACAGCCCTGCTGGACGCGAGCCCCGCGATCGCGGAGGCGATGACGTCGATGTGCGCGCGCGGATCCACCTGGTACGTCGACGACTTCGGCACCGGCTACTCGTCGATCAGCCACCTACGCGACCTGCCAGTTCGTGGACTCAAGCTCGACAAATCGTTCACCAGCGGCATCCGCACGGGCGACGGCACCTGCATCAAGCTCGCCCAGGGCCTCATCGGCCTTGCGTCCGGTCTCGGCCTCGACACGGTGGCCGAGGGCATCGAGACGGAGTTCGAAGCGGGCGCGCTTCTCGGGCAGGGCTGGCATCAGGGTCAGGGCTGGCTGTTCGGCCGGCCCGAGCCAACCCTTCGCTAACCGACCCTCTCCCAGCCTCGCTTCGGTGCCTGGCTGCCAGCGCCGTGCGGACCGCGGTCGCGGTACACCACATACGGCCGGAAGAGGTAGGCGAATGGCGCACTGAAGGCATGCACCAGCCGAGTGAACGGCCAGATGATGAACAGCAGCATCCCGGCCACTGCATGCACCTGGAAGGACGGCAGCGCCTCGGCCATCAGCGCGGGCTGGGGGCTCAGCAGGAAGATCGACCGGAACCACGGAGAGACCGTCTCGCGGTAGTTGTACCCGTCGCCCAGCATTCCCGAACCAATGATCGTGGTCAGCAGGCCGAGACAGATCGCGGCAACGAGGAATACGTACATCGTCTTGTCGTTCCTTGTGGTGGCAGCCATGACCGCAACCGACGTTCTGCGGCGATAGATGAGCATTCCAATTCCAAAGAGCGTGCAGGCGCCCGCGACAGCTCCGATGCCAACCGCCATCAGGTGGTAGGCATCCTCGCTGAGTCCAGCCGCGTGCGTCCACGACTCGGGGATCAGCAGGCCCATCACATGGCCCATCAGCACTGCCAGAATTCCGATATGGAAGATCGGGCTGGCGATGCGGATCAGCTTCCGCTCATAGAGTTGACTCGACCTCGTCGTCCAACCGAACTTGTCGTACCGATAGCGCCACAAGGTCCCGGTCACGAAGACGGCAATCGTCACGTACGGCAACACGACCCACAGCAGGATGTCGTTGGTCGTCATCGCCGGGCTCCGATCGGATCGATGGTCACGCTCACGCCGAACGGCTCGAGCCCGACGCTCTCGACAGGCGGGCCGGCCGCCGCAACCTGCGCCATCCGTTCCCGGATTGCCGGCGTGATGCGCGGCAACGTGGCGACCACGGCATCAAGGACATGAACGTAGGCGGACTCCATCTTTGCGAGCGCATCACGAAGCAGGTGGATCGCCTCCTGGTGCTCAGCTAGAAGCGCCTCTCCGGTCAGCGCATCGCCGACAGCAGCGAACTCCAGCACCACGGCGAGATGATCGGGCAGTTCCTCGCTGCCGAGTTCGAACCCGCACTCGAGATAGGCCTGCTTGAACCGCAGGATGGCCGCCCCTCGATTGCGGGTGTCTCCGGCGGTCCAGTAGGTGAGATACGGACAGGCCTTGCGCTTCATATCGAAGACGGTCACGTAGTGCACCTGGACATCCGTCAACGGCGTCCCGGACAAGTGGTCCAGGAATGCCCGCAACGGGCCGCCGGTCGAATCGGGGAGGGCGTCGACCACGGTCGAGATCTCGTCGAGCCGACCGAGGAGCACATCGTCTGGGTACGTCAGCAACCACGATGCGGACAGGCGCGCGGCCGCAGTCACATCACTCACGGGTTCCGCCTTTCCCGTCCCATGAACGCAGATTCACACGCAGGGCCTCGACGGGGATGAGGACCTCCGCCGTCTGGCGCTCCTTCAGCGCGTGGAATGTCTCCACAGCAACCGGAACGGGTCGACCGGAAGCCTCTCCGAAGGGTCCCGAGGCCCCTCCACTACCAGGGTCCGCGTAGTCGACGGCGCAGGCCAGTTCCTCCAGGTCGCGAGCCGTCTCGGCATGCGCCTTGGGAATGACGTAGCGGTCCGCGTACTTGGCGATGGCCAGTAGCCGGTACATCTCGTACAGGGTTTCCTCGTCCATCCCCACTGCCGCGGGAATCTCCGGCCGGGGCTCTCGACCCAGGTTCACATCGCGCATGTACGAGCGCATCGCGGCGAGCTTGCGCAGCGATGCCTGAACCGGTCCCGGGTCGCCAGCAGTGAACAGCTCCGCGAGGTACTCGATGGGGATGCGCAAGGAGTCGAGCGCGCCGAACAGGTTTCCCGCCTCCTCGGCATCGTTCCCCGTCTCGCGCAGCGCGTCGACAATCGGAGACAGGGGTGGGATGTACCAGACCATCGGCATCGTGCGGTATTCCGGATGCAGGGGCAGGGCGACCTTGTAGACCTTCGCCAGCTTGTAGACCGGCGACTGCCGGGCTGCGTCAAGCCAGTCCTCTGGAATGCCATCGCGCCGCGCGGCCGCCAGCACGTCCGGATCGTTCGGATCGAGCAGCAGATCCAGTTGCGCCTGCAGCAGGTCGTGCTCGTTCTCGGTCGCTGCCGCTGCCGTGACGCGATCAGCGTCGTAGAGGAACAGCCCGATGTACCGGAGCCGGCCGACGCACGTCTCCGAGCAGACCGTCGGCATCCCCACCTCGATGCGCGGGTAGCACATCGTGCACTTCTCCGCCTTGCCCGTGCGGTGATTGAAGTAGACCTTCTTGTAGGGGCATCCGCTCACACACATTCGCCAACCGCGACATTGATCCTGATCCACAAGAACGATGCCGTCTTCGCTCCGCTTGTACATCGCCCCCGATGGGCACGATGCCACGCACGAGGGGTTGAGGCAGTGCTCACAGATGCGCGGCAGGTAGAACATGAAGGCCTGCTCGAACTCCATCTTGACGCGGTCGCTGACTTGGTCCTTGATCTTGACCAGCACCGGATCCTTAGGAGCGAGCTCGGGGCCGCCGGCCAGATCGTCATCCCAGTTGGCCGACCACTCAATCTTCATGTTCTTACCCGTGATCAGTGACTTCGGACGCGCCACCGGGGTGTGTTCGCCGAGCGGAGCCGACAGCAGCATGTCGTACTCGTACGTCCACGGCTCGTAGTAGTCCTTCATCGTCGGAAGGTTGGGATTGCTGAAGATCTGAGTCAGGCGCTTGATTCGGCCACCCGCTCGCAGTTTCAGCTTCCCACGCTTGACGACCCAGCCGCCCTTCCACTTCTCCTGATCCTGATACGTGCGCGGATACCCTTGACCGGGCCGTGTCTCCACATTGTTGAACCACACGTATTCGACGCCCGAACGGTTCGTCCATGCCTGCTTGCATGTGACCGAACACGTGTGACAGCCGATGCACTTGTCAAGGTTCATCACCATCGCCATCTGAGCCATGACGCGCATCAGTACTCGACCTCCTGGGAACGGCGACGAATCACGGTGATCTCGTCGCGCTGGTTTCCTGTCGGCCCGAGGTAGTTGAAGGCAAATGACAGCTGCGCATAGCCGCCCACGATGTGGGTGGGCTTGATCATCAGACGCGTGAGCGAGTTGTGGATGCCTCCGCGGAGGCCGGACGTCTCTGTTTTCGGCACATCAACCGTGCGGTCTTTGGCGTGGTACATGAACACAGTTCCGGAGGGCATTCGGTGCGACACGATCGCGCGTGCCACGACTACGCCATTCCGGTTGTATGCCTCGATCCACTCGTTGTCCTTGACGCCGATGGCCTCGGCATCCTGCGGGCTCATCCAGATCTCCGGCCCGCCGCGCGAGAGGGAGAGCATGAACAGGTTGTCCTGGTACTCGGAGTGGATGGACCACTTGGAGTGCGGCGTCAGGTAGCGGACCGTCACCTCCTGACCAGCACCCGTGCGCTGGTCCCCGTCGAGGCGGTGCAGGTTGAGCGGCGGACGGAAGGTCGGCAGGCACTCGCCGAGCTCGGACATCCAGTCATGGTCCAGGAAGAAGTGCTGACGGCCAGTGAGTGTGTGCCAAGGCTTGAGCCGCTCCACGTTGATGCAGAAGGCGGTGTATCGACGCCCACCATGCTCGCTGCCCGACCACTCGGGGCTCGTGATGACCGGTACCGGACGCGCCTGCGTGTCGGGGAAGGTGATGCGCTTGCCCTCCTCCTCGAGTGCAAGATCGGCCAGGGGCATCCCGGTGCGCTTCTCCATCGCTCGGAAGCCCTGTACCGATAGTCGCCCGTTTGTCGTCCCGGACAAGGCAAGGATGGTCTCGCAGGCATGGATGTCTGTCACAAGTGACGGGCGGCCCGCGGCGAAGCCATCGGGAATGACGCCGTTCTTCGCGGCGAGCATCTCCACTTCCTCAATCGGAGAGAAGGGCACACCCTTGGTAACCATGCCAGCGCTCGCCGTCAGCGGGCCGAGGGCCGACATCTTTGCGCCGATGGTCGTGTAGTCACGCTCGACTACAACGAACTTCGGTGCCGTGACGCCGGGAATGAGATCGACCTCACCGGTCTTCCAATCACGGACGACCCCACCGGGGACTGCCATCTCATCCGGGGTGTCGTGCAGCAGTGGGACAGCGACGAGGTCCTTGCGAACGCCGAGGTGACCAGGGGCCAGGTGCGAGACCGAGCGACCGAGGTCCTGGAAGATGTCGTAGTCGCTGCGCGTCTCCCACGGCGGATCGATCGCCGGTGTGAAGGCGTGCACGTAGGGATGCATGTCGGTGGTCGACAGGTCGTGCTTCTCGTACCACGTCGCCGCCGGCAGAAGGATGTCACCGAACAATCCCGTGCTTGTCATGCGGAAGTCGATGCTGACGAGCAGGTCCAGTTTGCCCTCGGGTGCCTCGTCCCGCCACGTGACGTCCTGCGGGCGGTCCGCTTCCGGCGCTTCCTCGGCGCGAACAGCGTTGCTCGTGCCGAGAAGGTGACGCAGGAAGTACTCGTTGCCCTTGCTGGACGAACCGAGGAGGTTCGCGCGCCAGACCGTGAGGATGCGAGGCCAGTTCTCCTCGGCGTCGGGGTCCTCGATCGCGAACTTCAGTTCACCGCTCTTCAATTGCTCGGTGACGTAATCCGCGGGCGCCTTCCCGGCTGCTTCTGCCTCATCGACGAGATCGAGCGAACTCCGGTCGAACTGCGGATAGGAGGGCATCCACCCCGAGCGGGCCGACTGCGCAATCGTGTCGATCATCGACTTCCCTGCGAACCGCCCCTCGCCGAGCGGGGAGGCGAGCAGGTCAGCGCCAAGCCGGTCATAGCGCCATTGGTCGGTCTGGACGTACCAGAACGCGGTACCGATCATCTGCCGCGGCGGGCGGGACCAGTCGAGGCCAAAGGCGAGTTGCGCCCACCCGGTGACGGGCCGGCATTTCTCCTGGCCCACGTAGTGCGCCCAGCCCCCACCGTTGACTCCCTGCGTTCCACACAGCGTCGTGAGCGTCAGGAAGGTGCGGTAGATGGTGTCGGAGTGGAACCAGTGGTTGGTGCCGGCGCCCATGATGATCATCGAGCGGCCGCCGGAGTCCTCGGCGTTCTGCGCGAACTCGCGGCCGATTCGCTCGGCCATTGCGGCGGGCACGCCCGTGATCTCCTCCTGCCACGCAGGTGTGTAGGGCTCAGGATCGTCGTATCCCGTGGGCCATTGCCCCGGCAGACCTTCACGACCGACGCCGTACTGCGCGAGGAGCAGGTCGAAGACGGTTGTGACGAGCCGCTCCCCATCTGCGGTCGAGAGGCGTGCTGCTGGAACACCTCTTCGGTGGCTGCCGCCACCCTCGTTGTCGGCCTGGCCGATGTCGAAGCGCGGCAGCAGGATCTCGACGCTCTCGCTCCCCGCGGCGCCATGCAGGGATAGTGCGGGGTCAACGCCCTCGAGGTCGAGGTTCCACTTGCCCATGCCGGAGTCGTTGAACCGGAAACCCAGGGATCCATTCGGCACGTGCGGGCGACCGGTGTTGCCGTCGACGATCACCGTCTTGAACGTCGCTCCCTCGGCCGCGTCACCCAGGTCGGCGGCGGTGACGAACTTGTCCGGCACCCACGCGCCGTCCCGCTCCTTCAGGCTGATGAGGAACGGAAGATCGCTGTACTTCTTGACGTAGTCGAGGAAGCGCGGCACCTGCCGCTCGATGAAGAACTCCTTGAGGATCACATGCCCCATGGCCATGGCCAGAGCCCCGTCGGTGCCGGGGTGCGGCGACATCCACTCATCGGCGAACTTGGTGTTGTCGGCGTAGTCCGGCGAGACGGTGACGACCTTCTGGCCGCGATAGCGCGCCTCGGCCATGAAGTGCGCGTCCGGCGTACGGGTGACCGGAACATTCGAGCCCCACATGATCAGGTAGGCGGCGTTCCACCAGTCTGCCGACTCGGGCACATCCGTCTGGTCACCGAACACCTGCGGAGAAGCGACGGGCAGGTCCGCGTACCAGTCGTAGAAGGACAGCATCGAGCCGCCGAGCAGGCTGATGAATCGCGCGCCCGCGGCATGTGATGCCATCGACATCGCCGGGATCGGGGAGAAGCCGAAGACGCGATCGGGGCCGTGGGCCTTGATTGTGTGGACATGCGCAGCACCGATGATCTCCAGCACCTCGGGCCACGTGGCACGGACGAGCCCGCCCTTGCCGCGCGCACGGTGATACCTGCGACGCGTCTCGGGATCGCCCACGACCGAGGCCCACGCATCGACCGGATCGGGATGCTGCAGCTTCGCGGTGCGGTATGCCTCCAGTAGCACCCCGCGCACATAGGGGTATCGCACCCTCGTCGGTGAGTAGGTGTACCAGGAGAAGGCCGCGCCTCGTGGGCATCCTCGAGGTTCGTATTCAGGGCTGTCCGGCCCAACGGTCGGGTAGTCGGTCTGCTGTGTCTCCCAGGTGATGATGCCGTCCTTGACGTACACCTTCCACGAGCACGATCCCGTGCAGTTGACGCCGTGCGTACTGCGTACAACCTTGTCGTGACTCCACCGGTCGCGGTAGAACACGTCGCCCTCGCGACCGCCGGTCTTGGTCAGGGTTCGCAGGTCGGCGGAGGTGCGTCCACGGGTGAAGAAGCGACCGGCTTTGACGAGGAACTCGTCGGTGGCACTGCTTGTGACTTCTGTGGTCACCGGGTGCTCTCTTCTGTAATGACGATGCCCCGCTCGTCGGTCGCGATCGTGCGCGCGGGAACCAGATCGGGTCGGCGGAGTCCTGCGATGCACATTCCCGGTCGCGCCCAGACGGTCATTGACGCGATCGTGACCGGCTGCCCCGTCTGGCCGAGCAGGCGACTCAGCAGGGCCGTGTGGATGTCACAGACGACGGGGTTCTCGTCAACGATGTCCGCGTAGGGGCAGCCGGTGACGGCGATCGAGTCGCCCAACGGACTGGCGATCGCGTTGAAGCCGAGGCGGTTGAGGGCGTCGGTGGCTTCCGCAACGGCCTCGTCGGGGCTCCCAGCCGTCGGCAGGTGCGGAAGTGCGTTCGCCCAGCGATCCGCCGCCGCCTCGGCCATCGCAGGATCGTGGATCTGGGAAAGCTGGGAACTCAGCGCCTCGGCCAGCGCCTGGAATGGCGATGCGGGCCGCCGCGCCGAGCTGTAGAGCCAGCGCGGACGGCCGCGGCCCTGGGCATCGGCGGCATCGCGGGACACCGAGCCGCTAGCCCGCAGCACATCCAGGTGGCCGCGGACCGTGTTTGCGTGCAGCCCGGTCGCCTCGGCGATCGCCTCGACACTGAGGGGTACGTCCGACGCTTCGATCGCGCCCTGAATCCTGGCGCGGCTCTCCTGGTGGGCCGGAATCTCAGTCACAGGCAATTTCTACCACAGGTACGACCTATTTTTAATATTAACCGTGAAAAAGATATTCACTATGCTTTAATCAGGTTCCGTGACCACAGAAACCTTCCAGAAGGGCCGCACGAGCGTGCTCGTGTGGTCAACACTCGGCTTCACCCTGATGTTCGCCGTCTGGCTCATGTTCGGGGTCCTGGGTATCCCGATCCGCAAGGAGTTCGGCCTCAGCGACGTCCAGTTGGCGTGGATCACGGCGGTCGCGGTGCTCAACGGCGCGATCTGGCGACTTCCCGCCGGCATCGCCGCAGACCGGTTTGGCGGCAAGCGGGTCTTCGTCTCGATGCTCGCCCTGACGGCGATCCCTGCCTACCTAGTCTCGCAGGTCACCTCCTACACCGCCCTGCTCGTCTGCGCATTCCTCGTCGGCTTCGCTGGCAACTCCTTCAGTGTCGGCATTGCCTGGGTCAGCGCCTGGTGGCCGCAGAACCGGCAGGGCATGGCGCTTGGTGTATTCGGCGCAGGCAATGTCGGTGCCTCGCTGACGAAGTTCATCGGCCCGGCCCTGATCGTCGCCGTGCCTGCCACCGGCTATCTCGGCGGCTTCGTTCCCGGAGGTTGGCGCTTCATTCCCTTCCTCTACATGGTGTTGCTGATCCTCATGGCCGTCGCCGCGTGGCTATTCACTCCGCATCGCGAGATCAAGCCCAGCAGCGGCCGCAGCCTCGCCTCGATGCTCCACCCGCTGAAGACCGTTCGCGTCTGGCGGTTCAGCCTCTACTACGTCGTCGTGTTCGGCGCGTACGTTGCGCTCGCAGCGTGGCTCCCCAAGTACTACGTGGATGTGTACGGACTGGAGCTCACACAGGCCGCACTTCTCACCGCCCTGTTCATCTTCCCGGCTTCGCTGCTGCGACCGTTCGGCGGCATGGCATCCGACCGGTTCGGAGCACGCAAGGTCATGTACGTCACGTTCATCACGATGCTTATCGCCTCGGGAATTCTGATGATGCCGTATGGCCACATCGTGCTGACTCGTTCGGATGGCACGGCCAGCGCCATCATGCCTTGGACCGTAAGCGTCACCATGTTCACCGTCCTCGTGTTCATCATGGGCTGCGCAATGGGCGTCGGAAAGGCCGCCGTCTTCAAGCACATTCCCGAGTACTTCCCCAACGATGTCGGCGCCGTCGGTGGCCTCGTAGGTTCGCTGGGCGCGCTCGGAGGGTTCTTCCTGCCACCCCTGTTCGCCTATACATCCGGCTGGAGCGGAATGCCGCAGGCAACCTTCTTCGTCGTCTTCCTCGTCACCCTCATCGCCGCGCTCTGGATGCACTGGACCGTCGTGTCGATGCTCCACATGGCTAGCCCCGAGCTGTCCGACAAGTTCGAGCACGACCACCACAGCGCCGTTGCCGACGAGGCCCCGTTCATCGACAAGCACGACCTCACCACGACAGGAGTCCACACATGAGCACCACAACGACGCCGGCTCGCAAGGGTGCCGACTGGCTGCCCGAATGGGACCCGGAGGCGCAGAACTGGGACAGTGGTCGCGCCTGGAAGACCCTGTGGGTGACGACATTCGCCCTGATGCTCGGGTTCATCACCTGGTTCCTCGCCTCGGCAATCGCTCCCAAACTCAACAGCATCGGCTTCGACCTGAGCCAGGGGCAGCT
>CAIVQM010000164.1 GCA_903908025.1 uncultured bacterium | reverse complement strand
CGAGGGCTTCCCGGACTACCAGTCATGGGCTCCCGGCGCGAAGGAGCACGGCAGTCGCTCACTCGACAACGACGCTTTCCCGTTCGTCGAGCTCGGCTCCTGGGCCAAGTGGGTCAACCCGCCGAAGACCGGCTGGCCGCGCCGCACGAGCATGATCGAGGACTACTACAGGCCGAAGCTCGATCCGGAGGTGCTCGCCGACCGCGAGGAGCGCGACTGCCGCGGCCAGGGCCAGGCGCTGATCGGGTCGCTGCTCAAGGGCGTGCTCGACCGCAACATCCCGCTGCATCGCGAGTCGCGCGCGCGGCACCTCATCACCGATGGCAAGCGTGTCGTTGGCGTCGAGACCGAGGAAGAGGGCAGGACGCTTCGCATCAAAGCACGCAAGGGCGTCATCATCGCGACCGGTGGCTTCGAGTGGAATGAGAAGCTCGTCGCTTCATTCCTGCGTGGCCCGATGACCGGCCCGGTCAGCGTCCCCGAGTGCGAGGGCGACGGCCTGCTCATGGCGATGGAGGTCGGCGCGAGCCTGGGCAACATGGGCAAGTCGTGGTGGCTGCAGTCCAGTCAGGAACTGGCCGCCCACGGACGGGGCAAGGCCAACTACCTCATCGGCAACTCCGAGCGCACGCGTCCGCGGTCGATCCTGGTCAACCGTGCCGCGAAGCGTTTCGTCAACGAGGCGGCCAACTACAACGCGGTCGGACCGGTGCTGCACAACACCGATGCCAACACTCACGACTACGTGAACCTGCCGTTCTGGATCATCGTCGACCAGACCTACGTCGACAAGTACCGCTTCTTCAACACCACGCAGACGGGGGTTGCCCCGCCGTGGGCCATCAGTGGGGACACGATCGAGGAACTCGGCAACAAGGTGGGCATGGACGGCGCGGTCCTCAAGGAGACCGTCGAAAAGTTCAATGCGGAAGTACACGCCGGACGCGACACCGAGTTCGGGCGCGGCGACAACACGTACGACAACTTCTGGGGCGATAAGGACTTCGAGGCGCCGTACCGCACCCTCGGCCCGATCGACACGGCACCGTTCTACGCCGTCAAGATGGAGTCCGGTGTGCTGGGCACGTGCGGTGGCCCGCGCCCGAACGCGAACGCGCAGGTCATCGACTGGGACGACAAGCCGATCGAGGGCCTCTACGTCTGCAGCAACACGATGTCGTCGCCGACCGCCGGCGTATACGGCGGAGCGGGCGGCACGCTCGGCCCCGGCATGACCTTCGGTTTCATCGCGGGTCGGCACGCGGCTCAGCAGGCCGGCTAGCCCACACTGGATGCGGTCGCCGGCCCACCGGGATGAGCAGGGTCAACGCGATCGCGATCACCGCACCGATGAGGGTGTCGAGTCCGCGGTAGAGGAGCGCCTCCCCGAGCGGTGCCTCGACCTGCGCGTACGCGAGCACGGCCACGGTACTGATGCCGAGGACCGACAACGTGTAGCTGCGGCGCATGAAGGCGATGGTCAGGACGATGCCCGGGGCGAGGATGAGCAGCCGCAGGGGACCGGGCGGCACGAGCGCGTCGACGGTCGTGAGCACCGCCATCGCGAGCACGGTGCCGGCGAGTCTCTGCAGGACTCGGTCGATGGTCAACGGCATTGCCGGCGGGATGAGGGCGATGAGCGTCATGAGCACCCACACCGCGTTGTGATCGCCGGTCACCGACATCACGAATGCGCCGAGGCCCAGGCCGATCGCGGACCGCGTTGTCGTGCGATGCAGCCGTGACAGTTGCGGCTGCGCGACCTGGGTGAATCGGTGGGCGTGGACGGCCTCGTCGGTCGCCTGCACCCGCCCCGGTGCGCGGTGCTTGGGCACCAGGGCCGCGATGCCTCGTAGCGCAACGGTCGTCACGATCATCGCGCCGAAGCTGATCAGCAGGTAGTTCAACGGAACCCCGGAGCCCGCCCCGAACACCAGCGGGATGAAGAACATGTAGAGCAGCACGCTGCCGAGCGTCGCCAGCGGCTCGCCGTACCAGGCGAGGACTCCCGCGCCGAGTGCGACAGCCGCCATCGCGGCAGCCGAGGCGATCGGAAGGTCGCGCACGATGATGGCGAGGAGAGTCAGCGGGATGGCGGCGACAGACAGCCCTGCGGCCCGCAACAGACCGCTTCGGGCCGAGCCGCCGAGTGATCCGAGGAAGGCGAACATCCCACCGAAGACGGCGGGCAGCACGGCATGGGTGAGGCCGTCGGATCCGTGGCCGGCGGCCACCAGGACGGCTCGCACGACGAGGAACACGATGATGATGTCGATGACGACCGCGATCCCGGCGCGCAGCAGCACCGGTGCCGGCTCGGGAGAGAGCGCGAGGCGGGCGCGATGCAGGATGGAGCGATGGTCCCCGTCGGTGCTCACGCCACCAGCCTCCCGCAAGTAGGGTCACGTGGCGCGCCTGATCACCTGAAGGGACACCGTCATGACCGACGCACTGGGCCTTGACTCACTGGGGCTGAGGTTTCGCGAAGCCCTGCAGTCGATGTATGCCGGTGAGCCGCAGATCGGCACCGCGGGCCGACAGCACCCCATTGACGACAGCACGCGGATCTCCGTCGAGGAGGGAATGACGCTGTTCTCCCTGTGCGTGGCGAACGGTGTCACGTCGACGCTGGAAGTGGGCCTCGCGTACGGCTTCAGCACGGTCTACCTACTGGCGGCTCTCGAGCGGAACGGTGGCGGCACGCACACGGCCATCGACCCGCTGCAGGAGATCGACTGGGACGGAATCGGCAGCACCACCGCGAGCCGGCTCGTATCCGGATCGACGGTGCTGACGTCGGGTTCCTTTGTCCTCGTCGAAGAGCGCTCCGACCCGGCGCTGAGCGACCTCGAGCGAGCCGGTCAGGCGTTCGGGTTGACCTTCATCGACGGATATCACCGGTTCGATGACGTGCTGGTCGACTTCACGCTGTCGGCGCGGATGTGCCCTGTCGGGGGAATGATCGTGCTGCACGACATGTGGTTGGACAGCATTTCCGCCGTCGCGGCGTTCATCAGGAACAACCGGCCGGACTTCGTCGAGATCATCACCGGGTGTGACAACCTGTTTGCGGTGCGACGAATCGATGACGATCGCCGTGACTGGCGGCACTTCGTGGACTTCCCCCGCGGTTAGCCAGGTTCGGTCACGTCTCGGGCAGCCAGTCCACCACGCCGGCCTTGGCCAGCCACAGCACGGTCATTCGCACGAACGGTCGTCGACTGGGCGTGAAGGACTGCAGCAGGTCGCGGAGGGAAACCGGACCTGCGCCCTGCAGGAGTTCGCAGACTTTCTCTGCCTCATCGTCAGTGCCGCGCAGTGCGGGGAACATCAGATCCAGGTCCGTCGACGGGTAGGGGACGGTCGTCAGGACAAGGTGCATGTCGTCGGTCAGGACCCGGGTCGGCAGCGTGCTGAAGTCGGAGAACGGGTTGCCGCGCAGCGGGTTCAAGCGGTGGCCTGCCGCCAGCACGGCTTGTTCGCTCGTCGCGTGACTGCGGCGGTCGGCCAGTTCGGCGAACAGATCGGTGTACTGGGCGGCCACGACCGGCCAGGCGAAGAGTTCACGTGCCCGAAGCCGACCGGCCGCGCCCATGGTCCGGCGAAGTTCCGGTGATGCGATCAGCCGACTGAGCGCAGCGGCGGCCTGGCCGATGTGGACAGCGGTGTGCTGGGCAACGGAGCCCATGTACTGGGGGTATCCGACCTGATCCAGAGTCTGGAGCAGGGCCAGCGTGTCACCCAGGGGTCCGCCGGGGGAGCCGAGCGTCGGAACGAGGAAGCCATCGACGCCATCGCGCACGATGGATCGGAAGCCGTCCCAGTCACTCACCACGAGGGGCAGACCACATGCCATGGCCTCCACCGGGGCCTGACCGAATGTCTCGAGGATCGTGTCGGACAACTGGAAGAAGATGTCCGCGGCGGCCCAGCATCGGGCCACGAGCGCAGCGTCATTGCCGTCGAGGAAAGTGGTCGGCACGGTCGGCGCGTACAGCCGGGCGGCCTCCTCAAAGAGAGCTTTGTCATCGTCGCCCGCGGGGAACCAGCCCGCCATCACGAAGTGAGTGCGCACGCCCGCTGACTGTGCCGCCTCCTCGACGGCCTTGAACATCGCCTGAGGGAACGCCTTGTCGAAGTAGGACAGGCGGCCGAGGTAGTAGACCATGACGTCCTCGTCGGCGATGCCGAGAGTCGCCCGAAGTGAGGCGCGGGCCGCGCCATCCGACGCCTGTGCATCAAGTGCGTCGACGTCCGTGCCGAAGGGGATCACCGGGAGTTGTGGTCGAGGAAGGCGGGTGGAGCCCAGTCGCTCGTGGAGGTAGTCCTCCCACGCGTCGAAGGTCTGCTCGACGGTCTGTCGCAGGGTTGGCGACGAGCAGATGAGTGCATCCCACTCATGAAGCGGGGCCATGGCCGACTGCATCATCTTCTCGCGGTACGTCGCAGCCGCGAAGGCGAAGATCGTTCCCACGATGCTGTAGTCGGCATCGGCGCCCGCATGGCGCCTGACCCACGCGGGCTCGGTGAGATACGGCTGGCCGGAGAGCAGGGTCCCGGCCCGCGCGGCGGCCGTCGTGGAGAGCAACGGCCCGCTCGTTATCTCGGGAGTGTCAGTAACGATGCCCAGCTCGCTGGCCAGCTGATCAGGTGCTGGCGGTGTCTTGCTCTGGACGTGCAGGTGGCGGTACCCGCCGTAGCGGGCGAGCGCGCGGAACACCCCGGCGTTGGCGACCAGTCGGCCGTACGGGTTGACGGGCGGTGCGATCTGACCGCCGGGGAGCCAGAGGGCCAGTTCGGGTGACTGGGGCATGCCGCCGACCTCGCTTGGAAAGGGGGTGGAGAGACTTGCGGAACCTAGCAGGCACGAGCCGGGCGCACTGCGTCCCAAGGGAGCGGTGAGTCAATGACGTTGCAGCCCGTGATCCTGACGACGCCTCAGCGTCGGCACGAGCACGTCGATGCGATCGCAGCGGCATTCGCCGATGCGGAGGGCTTCGCTGACCCGCTCGTCTACTGCGACGAACGAGGCGACGGGGCGGCAATCGCCACCCGAGAGGCGCTGGCGCTCGCTGCTGCGGGCGGCCAGCACGCCCTCTTCCTCGAGGACGACGTGCTGGTGGACCATGAGGCTCCCGCGACGATCGCCGCTGTCGAGTTCCCTCCCGGCGTGGCCGCGATCACCTTCTGCGACATGCGCGAGGTCTCCGAGTTCGCTCCCGCTGGCCTGTACCGGCGAAGCGCGATGGGCGCTGACGGCCGTGGCTGGTGGGGCAATCAGGCGCTCCTCATCCATCGTGATGTGGCTGCCGCGTGCGTTCAGGCCGACTGGTTCAGTCCGGAGATCGAGTCGGCGCGGGGCATCCTCGTTCACAAGGTCACCTATGACGATGACGGACGCAACTGCAGCGATATCCGATTGGCACTGCTGATCCATGCTCTGCCCGGCGACCGGCATGACTATGCCGTGCACGTGCCGAGCCTGTTCAAGCATGTGGGTCACGAGTCGGTGTGCTTCCCCGGTCGGAGCATCGGCGAGCGCGAGACCCGCAACTGGATCGCCGACAGGCGCTCCTACCGCGTCGACTCCCTAGGCGTCCGCGACGACTGAATCGATATCCCGTGGAGCCTGCGCATGGCGGATGCCGTTGATCGATAGGCCCTTGAAGCTGCAGTCCTCAATCTGTTGATCGATGACGATCTGCAGCACCTGCAGGAACTGCTCATCCGTCATCAAGGGTGCGCGAGTGAGTCTGTTGCGCAACACGCACTGGCGAAGCAGGTGCTCGCATGACCAGCCGGGGACGTGCTCCCAGATTCGTCCGTTGTAGTCGGGGATCCGGTTGACGATCCGCCAGGAGCGTTCGAGGAAGTCCTTGTCCACCAGGTAGTCGGTCGCCTGGACGTCGATGGCGTAGAAGGTCGTCTGCGGGAAGAAGAACCCGGTGGTGAAAGGGGACAGGTCGAAGTCCTGCTGGCGAAGGGCGTTGTAGGACACAGCCTGAAGGAAGTAGAACTGACCTTCGCTGACCGGGATGTCGAGCACTCGTTCGTCGAGCAGCACGTCGTTGGACCCCTTGCACAGCCACGGGATCGCGTTCGCCTTGCAGTGGTCGAACAGCAGGTTGTCGAGGTCGCTCGTACCTATTGAATGCCCGCGATTGAAAGGTGAGTCGAGGATCGCGCAGTCGGGGAAGTAGCGCCGCCAGAGCGACGTGTTCCCGGGTGCCAGCGCGGATCGGTTGGCCTCGCCGTAGTTGGTTGCGACGATGACCTGGCGAAAGCACCGAAGGATCGGCAGATTACGCACGATCGTCCGTTCAAGGACCTCAAGATCCTGCTCATCCTCGAGATACCCCGTTGTTCCGTACACGCTGCGCCGGATGACGTCACCGAACGTCATGACGGGTCCGTGACCTCGAGCTTGTTGAGTCACGGGGGCGGGCGTGGCTAGGCCTCGCCGAGGCTAAGGCCACCGGAGACCATGCCGAGCGCATCGTCGTCGAGTTCGCCCTCGTAGTCGTCGAGAGCGGAGGTGACTGCTGTCAGGTCGTCCGCGGACAGGCTCTCGTCGCCGGGGGTGTGCTGCTCGTCGGCCATCAGACAGCCTCGCCGCCGGAGACCATGCCGAGTGTGTCTTCGTCGAGTTCACCCTCAGTGAGCGCTTGATTGACTGCGGCCAGATCAGCTTCCGACAGTGCCTCGTCCTCGGGGGTGTGCTGCTCGTCGACCATCAGCCGGCCTCGTAGACGAGCCCGCCGGAAACCATGCCGAGTGTGTCGTCGTCGAGTTCGCCTTCGGCGAGGGCTTGGTTCACTGCGGCCAGATCAGCTTCCGACAGCGCCTCATCGTCGGCGGTGTGCTGGTTGTTCGTCATGTCTGTCCTCCGCTCTTCCCCCGGACCGGTGGCGGAGCCGGGTACGCGAAGACTAACCGAGCCACATGTGCTGCCACCAGTACGGCTGGTCAGCAGGCTGCCACTGGGCAACGACCTCCAGTTCCTGGTCGGACAGCTGCCAGGTGGTGGCACGGGCCTTGTACCGGGTGAGGTCACCGACCGTGACGTCGAATCCGGTCCCGCGGGCGAGGGCCGACGCCGCTGCCGCGTCGCTGTCGCGGAGTCGACCTTGCAGTAGCGGGTCATCACCGACCTGCAGCAGGAACGCATTCAGCTCGTGAGCAGACATGTCGGTCAGCCGCTCCGCACCTGGGAGAACAGCCAGTCGATCACGTCTGGCGAGTAGTAGGCGACATCCCATACGTCATGCCCGAACCCCTCGAGCTCGGTGTACGTGACGGGAGCCCCGGCTGCCGCCAGTGCTCCCATCACCTCGCGAGCGTCGGTCACCGGGAACACCGGGTCGGCGTCGCCGTGGAAGGTCCAGATGGGGATGCGGCGCAGCACGTGTGCGAGTTGCTGCGCTGGATCGCCGTCGGCATCCGGCACCACCGGATCGGGATCGGGAATGCGCGTCCCGTCCCGCCGTCGTGGTCGGACGACGCCGCAGACGATCAGGGCCGCGGCGAAGAGCTCCGGGTTTCGGTACAGCGCGTGCCAGGCCGCCTTGGCTCCCGTCGATACGCCCGTGATGTACAGGCGGTCCGGATCAACGGAGAAGTCGTCGCGCACCTGGCCAAGTACGCGCAGGGCGAACTCCACGTCGGCCGATGTCCACACGGGCTGGTAGCTGGGCACCTGCGGGAAGACAACCAGACCTGGATACCGGGCAGCGTTGCGCCGGATCGCGCTGCCGAGCTGGAACTCGGTCGGCAGCAGCGCATCCCGTCCGCCCTCACCGGCGCCATGCAGGAAGAGGATGGCGGGCAGGGGGTGCGCGGGGTCGTAGTCGCTCGGCACGTACACCTGATAGAGCCGGCGGTCATCGCCGTCGGCTATCGAGCGGGTGAGGAAACCGGTGTCCATAGAGCGAATCTGACCACACCGCCGGCAGGCTTTAGTCGATCCGGTCTGAGATGCTGGGCGCGCCCCCAACCCCCTGCTGAAGGAAACCCCCATGAGCGATCAGACCCCGCCCTCGGACGCACCGATGCCGCCGCCGGGTGCTCCCATGCCCCGCGCGTCCGTGCCCGGCGGTGCTCCGCAGAACGGCATGGGCACGGCCGGTCTGGTGATGGCGATCCTGCAGTTCGTCTGTCTCGGCCCCATCGCATCGATTCTGGCGATCGTGTTCGGCCGCATCGGCATGAACAAGGCCAAGCGTGGCGAGGCCACCAACGGTGGGGTCGCGACGGTCGCCTTCTGGCTGGGCATCGTGGGTCTGGTCCTGACCACGATCGGCATCATCGTCGCGGTGTTCGTCATCGGAGCCGGGGCGAAGGTCGTCACTGAAACCATGGATCCGGCGATGAACTCCCAAACCGGTCTCGTCGACGGCAACTATGGGATGAACCCGAACACCTCGATCAGCATCAACGAGCGCTGCGCCTTCGGCGGCACACCCGTCAATGTGGACACGGCTGACATGGCGACATCGAGTGTGACCGTCGTCGGCGAGGGGCCGATCGAGTGCGGGAACGTCGATGGCACGCCAGCCATGGTGCTGTTCACGGTGAGTGGTGGGGTGGCGCACATCACCGAGGTCGACTG
>CAIVQM010000163.1 GCA_903908025.1 uncultured bacterium | reverse complement strand
GGCGGTGGCCTTGACGAGGGTCTGACTCCTCTGCTCGATGGTGGTCAGTGAGATGTGCGGCATCGCGGCCTCAGGGATGTTGTCGAAGCCGACAATCGACATGTCCTGGGGGAATCTGGTGCCACCCCGGGAGAGCACGTCGATGATCCCGCAGGCGGCGCGATCGTTGTAGGCAATGAGCGCGGTTGGCAACTCGCCGGCGGACAGCAGATCCAACCCCGTCTGGGCACCATCCATGGCGGTGCCGCCCGACGCAACGATGCGGACCTGCTCGGTGAGTCCGTAGGCCGCCATGGCGGTAAGGAAGGCGTGGCGGCGTGGCTGCGCGCTGACGAAGTGGCCGCCGTCGGCGTACCAGATCTGACGGTGGCCGAGGTCCGCAAGATGCCCCACGGTGGTCATCAGTGCCGCAACGTCATCGACACGCAGGGCATCGATTGTGGTCAGGTCGACATGACCGTCGACCACGATGACAGGCATATCGGGGGAGTGCGCCGCCAAGGCACCGATCTCGTCATCGGGTGCGGTCGGGCCGATGAGGATGACGGCGGCACAGCGCTGGGCAAGCAGCGTTCCGACAGCGCGGGTCAGGTTGCGGCTGCCCGTGCTGAGGCTCAGCGACAGCTCGTACCCGATGAGGTCGGCCTCGTCATGCAGCGACTCGACCAACGCCACATGGAAGGGCTGGGTTGCCGTGAGGGTGACGCCGATGACCCGACTGCCATGGCTCCGCAGTCTGCGGGCGCGGTCATCGGGCGTGTAGCCAAGCTCGGCAGCGGCAGCTAGCACCCGGGAGCGGGTCGCGGGGCTGGCCCCCGGGACATTGCGGAACACGGTGGAGACCAGTGATCGGGACACCCCGGCTCGCGACGCCACATCCAGCATGGTGGCGGGGCGTTGACGCTCCATAGGCATCGCCCTTCCCGGCCAGGGGCCTCGAGCGAAGCCGCGGTCCGCCGCCCAGGGAGCTCATCAGGCCCCCGAACCCCGGGCAGCGGACCGGCTGTTCGAGTCCCCCGCCCTCGAACATATGGATCGTGCCATAAAAGTGCTATGGATCGTGCCATAAGCGCAGATTGCTGACCAAGGTGTCGTGTGAGCGCGGTCGCCGGATCCGGCGACCGCGCATTAGTGTGACGAGCATGAGCGACGAACCCGAGCCGCAGCCCATTCCGATTCCGGAGCCCGTGCCGACCGTGATCGTCGGCTATCCGGAGGTCGCGAGCGCACCGGCGGGTGATGCCTCCGTCGGCGTCGCGGGGCTGCGTCGTCAGGTCCGCACGCTGCGCTACCTGCTGGTGGCCTGCCTCGGGCTCTTGGTCGTCCTGATGTTCGGGCTCGGCGTCGCGGTCAGTGGCAGCCGCACGCAGATGGAAGCGTTGAGCACGCAGGTGGCCGCCCTCTCCGAGCAGGCCAGTGCCGCTGCTCAGGTGGCACCTCAGGCCGGGCCGGCGCCGTCGGCCGCGGCAGCGGTCGACCAGCTCACGATGGCGACGGATCTGAGTGGCCTCGACGCGCTGCCTGCCGGCGCGGACGCCACGGGAGCGATCCTCATCGGCGACCCCGGTGCCGCCAACGTCGTCGAGGTCTACATCGACTACCAGTGCCCGTTCTGCCAGAAGTGGGAGGCGACGGTCGGCACGGCTCTCGTCGACCGCGCATTGCAGCCGGGTTCGGATCTGCTCATCAAGCAGTACAACCTGGCGTTCCTCGGCGAGACGAGCGCGGATCTCACGCCGGCGGGGGCGTCTGCCCGAGCGGCGAGTGCGGCCGCATGCGTGCTCAACCACGATGGCATCGACATCTTCGTGCCCTTCTCCCGCACGCTGTTCGAGACGGCTGATCCGAGTGAGCCCCCGGGTCAGTTCGCGGCGGAGGTGCTGATCGACCTGGCGAAGAAGGCGGGGGCGTCGGCGGCCTCGGTGGCCTGCATCACCGCTGAGGAGAACGTGCCGTTCGTGTCGGCCGTCACGAAGGCCGGGTTCGCCCGCGGTGTGGGGGGCACCCCGACCGTCGTCCTGAACGGCGAGACGCTCGGCAATTCCTTCACCGACGAGCGCGTCATCCAGCTCGCTGCGCCGATCAGCTGATCGGGTGCAGGATGGTGCCATGGCCCCTCACCGTTTCCTGCTCCCTGCCTCGGCCGCTGTCGCCGCTGGCCTCCTCCTGACCGCCTGCTCACCGACGACGGTAATGACGTCGGATGTGCAGCAGCCCAGAGTCGTGAGCGTCTCCGCGACCGGGCAGGCCGACGTCGTCCCCGACGCGGCCCGCGCCACCCTCACCATCGAGGTCACCGACCCGGCCTCTGCGCAGGCGGCGCAGCAGGCCGCGGCCGACTCGGCGACCAAGGTCCTCGCAGCACTCGCTGCAGCGGGTGTCGCGGAGGCGGACATAGCCACGCAGGGCATCAGCGTGGCCCCCGCCTACAACTACACATCCGATGGCGGACAGACGCAGATCGGGTTCCGGGCATCGCAGACCCTCACGGTCACCCTTCGCGACCTGTCTACTGCGGGTTCGACCCTCGATGCCGTCGTCGCGGCCGGTGGCAACGACGTACGCGTCGACTCCTTGACCCCCTTCGTGGTTGATC
>CAIVQM010000162.1 GCA_903908025.1 uncultured bacterium | reverse complement strand
GTACGGACAAGTGTACGTACATCGCGCGCGGCCAGCAAGGGTGGGTAAGCGGACCTGCCGACTCCTACGCTGCGGGTATGGCTGCGCCTTCCGACATCACCAGCGTCCGCCTGGACGCCTGGGTCTGGGCCGTCCGGATCTATCCGACGAGATCGGCAGCGAGCACGGCCTGCAAAGCGGGCCACGTCCGGATCAACGGGGTCGGAGCGAAGGCTGCCCATCCCGTGCACATCGGCGACACGGTGCGCGCTCGCACGATCGGCGGCGAGCGGACGGTGATCGTCACCGGCCTGATCGCCAAGCGCGTCAGCGCCACGATCGCCGTCCAGCAGTACGACGACCGGACTCCCCCACCGCCGCCGAAGGGCGAAGTGCCGGCACCGATCACCCGCGAGCGCGGAGCAGGCCGACCCACCAAACGTGACCGCCGCCAGGTCGAGCGGCTGCGCGGGCGCTAGCCGTCACCTGCCCGCGCGCTCACCACGTCGTGCCGCGCAGCATCGCAACGTCGGCCACGCGACTGATCGCCGCGCTCAACTCCGCCAGCAGCGCCTGCGACAGCTCGTCCGTCGACATCGTGTCCGCCCGCGGATCCGTCAGCAGCAGGTGCTCGCGCAGTTCCTCGGGCTCATAGGGCAGGAGCGTGCGGGGCTCCCCGAAGGCCCACTGCATGCGACCGTTCGGCAGCGGCACCCCAACGGCGTGGCCGACTTCGATGGTGCCCTCCTCATGCTCCACGCGCAGCGCAATCAGCGGCCGATTCGGGGTTCGGGGATTCTCCAGGCCCGTGATGATCGTGACGAACGCATCGAAGGTCGCCGGCAGTTCCTCAACCAGCCACGGGCCACCGATCGCGGCGCGCAACTGCTCGGTCGGCACGCCGAGGACGATCGCCAGCCCGGTGACTGCGTCCTGCTCACCTTCATCCACGGGGAAACTGTGCCAGCAAACGCGATCGGAGGCGCCCACAGGCCCTCGCATGGGACATAGCCGGTTGGTATCCAGCCCGACCACCGCTCGGCAGGCTTCCGCTGATCCATCGTCCTAGCGTGGTCCCGGCAGCTCGGCCGGCAGCGGAGCCGGTCGAATCAATGAAAGGACTACGGGGATGGAATCTGCACTCGTACTCGAATGGCGGCCGGCACCGACGGGTGGAGCGATGCTCAAGCCCGCTCTGAAGGCCGATCTCGACGGCTTCCTCGAGAAGGCCAAGGCTGACGGTCGAGTGACCAGCTCGGAGTGGCTCGTCTCTGGCAAGGGCGATCGCCTGTTCCTCATCATCCACGGCCCATCGGATGCCGTCGGTCGGCTCACCGAGGACTCCGCCCTCATCTACATCAAGACCATGATCCAGGTCTCGCACGCGGACTTCCACTGGTCCGTCTGCGCATCGGGCTCGACCGTCGACACGATGCTGGCCGTGCAGGAAGCAGCCAAGGCTGCGGGGTAGCCACTCGAGGGCCCATGGGTGGCACGAGAGGATGCACCCATGAGCGCAACCGTGCAGGCCAAGGGTGTCTCGGCCGGCCACGGTGACCGTGAGCTGTTCGCCGGCCTCGACCTCGTGGTCGCGCCCGGCGACGTCATCGGGCTCGTCGGCCCGAATGGCGCCGGCAAGACGACGCTGCTGCGCATGCTGGCCGGCGTGCGCGCCCCCGACGCGGGCACGATCACGGTCTCCCCACCCTCGGCTCACATCGGCTACCTGACACAGGAGCCCGAGACATCCGACGACGAGACGGTGCGCGAGCACCTCGCGCGACGCACGGGCGTGCACGACGCCCAGGTGGAGTTCGACCGGCAGTCCGCGGCCCTCGCCGAGGACCACGAGCGTGCAGCAGATGCCTACTCCTCAGCGCTCGAGGACTGGCTCGCTCTTGGCGCAGCCGACTTCGACGAGCGCATCGCCGAGGTCGTCGATGACATCGGTCTCGACGTCGACCTCGACCTGCCGATGTCCGCACTGTCAGGCGGTCAGGCCGCCCGCGTCGGTCTCGCCGCCCTCCTGCTGTCGCGCTTCGACGCGTACCTGCTCGACGAGCCCACCAACAACCTCGACAGCGAGGGCCTGGACCTTCTCGAGGATTTCGTCGACGGTCTCGATGCACCGGTCGTCGTGGTCAGCCACGATCGCGAGTTCCTCGCCCGCACGGTCACGTCCGTCGTGGAGATCGACCGCAGCCTGCAGCGCATCACGACATACGGCGGTGGCTACGAGGCCTATCTCGACGAGCGGTCCGTGGCTCGCCGTCAGGCCCGCCTCGACTACGAGCAGTACGCCGGGCGACGCTCCGAACTCGAAGCGCGAGCGCAGATGCAGCGCGCCTGGATGGAGAAGGGCGTCAAGAACGCACGACGCAAGCGCAAGGACAACGACAAGATCGGCCGCAAGTTCCGCAGCGAGGCCACCGAGAAGCAGGCGGCCAAGGCTCGGCAGAGCGAGCGCATGATCGAACGGCTGGATGTCGTCGAGGAGCCGCGCAAGGAGTGGCAGCTGCAGTTCAGCATTGCTGCGGCACCGCGCTCAGGCGAGGTTGTGGTCGTGGCACGCGCGGCCAGCGTCAGCCGCGGCGAATTCACCCTCGGGCCCATCGATCTGCAGCTCACGTTGCGCGATCGAGTTGCCGTCACCGGTCCTAACGGCGCCGGCAAGACGACCCTGCTGGCCCTCCTGCTCGGCCGCATTCCCCCGACCACCGGTCAGGTGTCCCTCGGCTCAGGGGTCGTGGTCGGCGAGGTCGATCAGGCGCGCGCGCTGTTCGAGGGCGACGACGCCCTCGCCGATGCGTTCTCCCGCGAGGTGCCCGAGTGGCCGACCGCGGATGTCCGCACGCTGCTCGCCAAGTTCGGGATCGGTCCACACCAGGCGTTCCGTCCGGCATCATCGCTATCCCCGGGCGAACGCACCCGTGCGGCACTCGCACTGCTGCAGGCGCGCGGCGTGAACCTGCTCGTCCTCGACGAGCCCACCAACCACCTGGACCTGCCCGCCATCGAGCAGCTGGAGGAGGCCCTCGAGTCCTTCGACGGGACGGTTCTGCTCGTGACACACGACCGGCGCATGCTCGACACGGTGCGCCTTACCCGGCGCTGGCATGTCGAGGACGGTCAGGTCACCGAGGTCTCCGCCGGCTGATTGGACCAGCGGGCATAGCCGATCGTGATGGCGGACGCGAGCAGCACCAGCGCCGCACCGGCGAACGTGTCGACGGCGCGCTGCTCCCCGAGGTTCGCCACCTCGGTGCTGGATGCCGCGTTGAGGCACACGACGGTCGGCGTGATGAGTGCCATGTAGAGCCAGTAGTTCGGACTGAACTTCGCCGTGACAGCAGCGATAGCGAACACGAGGCCGATCACGTAGATCACCACCAGGGAGTCCACCCGTAGCACGATCACGCCCACGACGACCATGCCCAGCAGAGTGCCCACGACCCGCTCGATCGTGCGCCGCACAGTTCCGACATCGCCAACCTGCGTCAGCACGAGAATCGTCGCAATCAGCCAGGCACCAGCCGTCTCCTTCGGATGCTGGAGGACGAGGAAGGTCGAAGCC
>CAIVQM010000161.1 GCA_903908025.1 uncultured bacterium | reverse complement strand
GGCTGCATCATGATGCGGGTGTGCCACCTGGACACCTGCCCAGTCGGTGTCGCCACGCAGAACCCGGTCCTGCGCGAGCGGTTCAGCGGCAAGCCGGAGTTCGTCGAGACCTTCTTCGAGTACATCGCAGAGGAGGTTCGGGCGCTGCTGGCATCGCTTGGCTTCCGAACCCTCGACGAGGCGATCGGGCGGGCGGAGACCCTCGACGTCGAGCGTGCCGTCGACCACTGGAAGGCGGCCGGCCTGGACCTGCAGCCGATCCTGCACGTCCCGGTCATCGACGAATCGGCCCCGCGCAGGCAGACCACCGTTCAGGACCACGGTCTCGACCGCGCTCTCGACAACGAGCTCATCGCGCTGTGTGCACCGGCGCTCGAGAGTGCCGAGCCGGTGCGCGCGCAGTTGACCGTTCGCAATGTGAACCGAACCGTCGGCACGATGCTGGGATCCGAGGTCACCCGACGCCATGGGGGAGCCGGTCTGCCCGACGGCACCATCGACCTGACTTTCGTGGGGTCGGCGGGACAGTCGTTCGGAGCGTTCCTGCCCGCCGGCATCACCCTCCGGCTCGAGGGCGACGGCAATGACTACGTCGGAAAGGGACTGTCGGGCGGACGCATCGTCGTGCGCCCGCATCGGGAGGCGACGCTTGTCGCGCACGACAACATCATCGCCGGCAACGTGATCGGCTATGGCGCGACGCGGGGCGAACTGTTCATCCGTGGTCGTGTCGGTGAGCGGTTCTGCGTGCGCAACTCCGGTGCCACGGCCGTCGTCGAGGGGGTCGGCGACCATGCCCTCGAGTACATGACGGGCGGCATCGTCGCGATCCTCGGCACCACGGGACGCAATCTCGGCGCCGGCATGTCGGGCGGCTTCGCGTATGTGCTCGACCTCGATCCGGGGCAGGTCAATCCGGAGATGGTCGACCTCGACCCGCTGTCGTCGGAGGACATCGGGCTGCTGCACGGGATCATCCGTCGGCATGAGGAGGAGTCGGAGTCCGTCCGGGCGGGCGAGCTGCTTGCCGACTGGCCAGCCACGGCTCGCCGGTTCACGAAAGTCATGCCGAAGGACTACAAGCGCGTGCTGCGGCTCGCGGCCGACGCGGAGGAGAAGGGCATGGACCCGATCGTGGCTGTCATGGGAGGCATCAATGGCTGATCCGAAGGGCTTCCTGACGACCGATCGGGAGCTGCCGAGCCGGCGCCCCGTCGATGTCCGGATCCAGGACTGGCGCGAGGTGTACGAGCCGTTCGAGGGGGCGGCGCTGGAGAAGCAGGCGGGTCGCTGCATGGACTGCGGCATCCCGTTCTGTCACAACGGCTGCCCGCTCGGCAACCTCATCCCCGAGTGGAACAACCTCGTCTGGCAGCACGACTGGCGCGAAGCCATCGAGCGCCTGCATGCCACGAACAACTTTCCGGAGTTCACCGGCCGGCTGTGCCCCGCACCCTGCGAGACTGCGTGCGTCCTGGGGATCAACGCCGACCCCGTCACGATCAAGCAGGTCGAGGTGTCGGTCATCGACCGGGCCTGGGATGAAGGCTGGGTAACTCCGCAGCCGCCGGTGCGGCTGACCGGCAAGACGGTCGCGGTGATCGGATCCGGCCCATCGGGGCTGGCGGCCGCACAGCAGCTGGCACGCGCGGGTCACACGGTTGCGGTGTTCGAGCGCGCTGATCGCATCGGTGGCCTGCTGCGCTACGGCATCCCCGAGTTCAAGATGGAGAAGCGGCATGTCGACCGGCGACTTGCGCAGATGGAGGCCGAGGGCGTGAAGTTCCGCGCCGGTGTCGAGAT
>CAIVQM010000160.1 GCA_903908025.1 uncultured bacterium | reverse complement strand
GGGCCACGCTGCCGAAGACGCGCGGGTTTCGACCGCCACGGGCGCGGATGGCCTGAATGACGAGTGTGCGATGCACGCTCAACGCCTCCCCGCGAGGTGTCGCGCCGTGGAATCGAAGGAGGCGTGACACTTCCGGCTGGCTGCGTCCGATGGCGGATGCGATCTCACGCTGGCTGAGGCCGGCCGCCGCACCGGTCCGGACTGCCCCGACCAGCATGGCTCGAGAGCGCGCATGCAGCTGATCGGCCGCCTGCGCATCGGCCGTGAGTGTGGCAAGGAGTCCTTCAACGGCAGACATATAGCAAATGCTATCAGAAGTGAGGCATCTCGAATGAAGCATGGGGATTACCGCGTCTCCGTCCTTCGGTTGGTCTCCCGGTCTCCTCTGGCTGGCCGGAGGGTTCTGCGGTCCCTCCTTCAGGGGACGCAACTTAGGGTGGCCATCGGCCGGTTCGTGTTTTACCCTCCTGTCGTGGGGGGGATCCGCAGGCGTAGAACCGAGCCCGAAATCAGGGCTCGGCGAGACGTCATTGTCCAGGAGCAGGTAGCCCGGGAGACCCCGTGGGTCATGCTGGCGCTTGCCCTGCTCATCATCTTCTTCGACACCTTGTCTGCTGTTTCCGGTCTGATCGCTCCCTTTGGCTACTACGTCTCCGATGTCATCCAGGGGGTCTTCTTCCTGGTGGCCGCGTTCCTGGTCGGGACGAGGATCATCAAGGCGAGGTGGGCGCCATGGGTTTTCGCTGCAGCCATCGTCGTCAACATTGCGGCATTGAGCTACCAGCAGGCGGTCGATCCCAGTGGGAACGCGATCGGCATCATCCTGATGACCATGGTCCTGTTCGGTGGCCTGCTGGCGATGTGGCTGCCGTTCGCCATCTCGGCAGTGCTCATCGTGTCGATCGTGACCTACACGATGCTGGTCCACGAACCCGCAACGGCGGCCCCGTGGATCATCGCCACCATCACGGGCGTGGGTGCGAGTGCTGCCCTGCTGGCGGCTCGGCGCAGTTCCGCGACGGCGTTGGCGTTGGCAACCATCGAGATCGAGGCCCTGGCCCTGCGAGACCAAGCCACAGGGCTGCTGAATCGCCATGGCCTCGAGATGGCCGCTGAGCAACTCACCAGCCTGGCCAGCCGCAGTGACCAGCCGGTCTTCGCGGTCTTCGTCGATGTGGTGGGCCTGAAGGCGGTCAATGACGGCTTCGGTCACGTCGTCGGTGACCTCGTCATCATCCGGTCCGCGCAGGCGGTCCGCGCGGCGAGTCGGGATGCCGATCTCGTCGCCCGCTGGGGTGGGGATGAGTTCCTCGTCATCGGGATCGGGCCCGAGCCGGACGCGCTCGAATACGCGGATCGCATCGCTGCGAACATGGACCTGAGCGAGCTCGAGTCTGCATGGCATGGACGCACGTCGGTCGGGACGGCCGTGGGCGCGCACAGCGAACTATCGACGGTTATCTCGGCCGCGGATGCTGCCATGTATTCATCCCGCCGATCGGGTGACAACAGATTCTTCGCGAACCCAGTGATCGATCTTGCGTAGGCGGGGTCCCGGGAACTCGGGGGACCAGCCGCGGTCGTAGGCTCGTCAGTTACAGTAGTTCGACTACAGTAACGTCGGGCGCGAGGCCCGGATCACGGGATCGCGCGGAGGGCACATGAGCGAGCAGGTCACCGACTTCGACATCGAGGTGGACGTCGTCGTCCTCGGGACCGGTGGAGCAGGTCTGACCGCTGCGATGGCCGCCCACGACTTCGGGGCCGGCGAGGTCCTCATCCTGGAGAAGTTCGGGATGATCGGTGGCACCAGTGCGATGTCCGGCGGCATGCTCTGGATCCCGCTGAACGACCAGCAGGCGGAGCACGGTGTCGATGACTCGTTCGACGAGGTCGTCACCTATCTCGATGGGCTG
>CAIVQM010000159.1 GCA_903908025.1 uncultured bacterium | reverse complement strand
GACCCTCGAAAAGCGGCTCATCGACGCGCTGTGCGCGGAGATCGTCCAGCGGCCCGCCGACTTCGATGTCATCGTCGCGTCGAACCTGTTCGGCGACATCCTGTCGGATCTGGCCGCAGCTGTGGTTGGGAGTCTTGGCATCGCCGCGTCAGGGAACATCAGCCCGGCGGGATCTGCCCCGTCCATGTTCGAGCCGGTTCATGGCTCCGCACCCGACATCGCGGGCCGGGGCATTGCCAATCCGGTCGCCGCCGTGTGGTCCGGTGCGATGATGCTGGAGCACCTCGGCTACCGAGCGGCCAGCGATCGCATCATGGCAGCGGTCGGAGCCACGCTCGCCCAGCCGAGCACTCGCACCGCCGACGTCGGTGGGACTGCCGACACCCGGGGCGTCGTCGACGCGCTGCTTGCGGAACTGCGACCGTGACGCAGTCGGGTCGATCGCTCGACGCCAGGACGGTTTGCATCCATCCGGTCATCCACGTGGAGTCGGCCGCACAGGTGGTCGCCGACCTGACGCGCATCTGCGACGCCGACATCGCCGGTGTCTTCCTCATCGACCACGACGCCAACAACGACCGCCTCGCCGAGTCCCTATCCGCTGCACACAAACTCGATACAGGCGTACCGTTGGGCGTCAATGTGATGCGGCGCAGCGCCCGAGAGTCCTTGGAGGTGCTGGCATCCCGACTTGACGACCTGTCGATCGTCGATGCCCTGTGGGTCGACACTGTGGGCCTCGAGACCGGCCGGAGCGCCGCCATGCACACCGCCTACCTCGAAGCCCAGCACGCGTACCACTGGTCAGGGCGCCTGTTCGGCGGCATCGCCTTCAAGCATCAGGCGGCCGTTGCAGACCACGAACTCGCGGCCCTGGCCGCCCAAGCGCCGAGCCTGTGCGATGTGCCCACCACATCTGGGGCAGCGACCGGAAGCGGTCCCTCCATTCGCAAGCTCCAGATCATTCGGCAAGGCCTTCCCACCGGCGCGCTGGCCGTCGCCAGCGGGGTGACCCCAGGGAATCTCCGCACCTTCACGCCCTACCTCAGCGACGTTCTGGTGTCGACGGGCATCTCGGGCGACGACGGTCGGATCAGCCGCGAACGCCTCGACGACCTAGTGCGGGCCGCCGAAGGTCCGAGCTCCTGAAGCACGCCGGCCGCACCGGTCGCGCCAGTAGCCCCGGTAGCGTGAGCCCATGGCCTCGTTAGGCGGTGGCGCCTGGGACGTGGATGCCCGCACGGCGCGACCTCAATCGCTCATCGTCACGGTCTACGGAGCCTTCGCACGGGCCCACGACGACTGGCTTCCCGTCGCGGGCCTCGTCTCGCTTCTTGGGTCACTGAGCGTCGACGAGCAGTCCATCCGCGGGGCCGTGTCGCGTCTGAAGCGGCGAGGTGTCCTGACTTCGCAGCGCCGACACGGCGCCGCAGGGTACGCGATCAGCCCGGAGACGCGGAGGCTGTTCGAGGTCGGTGACGCACGTGTGCTTCACGGGACGCGATCGCACCCGGACGACGGATGGGTACTGTTGGCGTTCTCGATTCCCGAATCCGCCCGGGATCTGCGCTACCGCCTGCGCTCGCGCCTGAGCCGGATAGGAGCCGGGCAGGTCGACAGGGGCCTGTGGATCGGACCCAAGCACCTGCTGCCGGACATCGCACTCGTGACGTCCGACCTCCATGTGCAAGAGCGCGTATCCGTCTTCGCAGCGGAGCACATCGGCTACGAGCCCACCGCTGCCGCAGTCCGCCGGTGGTGGGATCTCGACACGCTCGCGGTGCAGTATCTGGACTTCGTCAACGCATTCGCGGATGACGGCCAACGGTGGGTACGCGTGCGCTCCCGGATCGATCCGCAGGACGCCTT